>NZ_JBEUEL010000011.1:0-92876 GCF_041725775.1 Pueribacillus sp. YX66
TATTTCGTTAGGTTCTTGCTTTTTAGAACGTAACGAAATAACACGGAAACCAAGCGATAGCGCGGTAGCCTAAAAAGGGTACAAAAATAGAGTGCTGAAAATATTGGTGTAAAAGAACAACCGAGAATAACTTGACACATACTTTCAAATCATTCATCTTGTTATTAACTGGAGTAGCTGATAACATAAGAACTTTCGATTTTACACCTGACTTAATGACTTCATCCATTAATCTTGAATAGCGCGTTTCTCGATCGTCCCGTGCAGTATTGTTACGAAAATTATGTGACTCATCAATCACGATTAAATCATAGTTACTCCAATTGATAGTCTCTAAATTTATATCACCTGAGAAACCACTATATCGACTGAGATCAGTATGGTTTAAAACATCGTAATTAAATCGATCCCCTGCAAATATATTCCGTTTATCATTCTGTGTATAAATAAGCCAATTATCACGTAGTTTTTTTGGACAAAGTACGAGTACACGAAAGTTTCGAAGTTCATAATATTTAATAACAGCTAATGCTTCAAAGGTTTTTCCTAACCCTACGCTATCCGCAATAATACATCCGTTGTATCGTTCGAGTTTATCAATCGCACCGACAACGCCGTCTTTTTGAAATTTGTATAGTTTGTTCCAAATAATCGTATTTTTAATCCCGGTTTTTGAATTTACTAGTTCATCCTCATCCAGCTCATGCAAAAAATCTTTAAAAATATGATATAACGTGAAAAAGTAAATAAACTGTCGGGTATAATTCTTATAAAGCATTTCTAAGCTTTGTAATACTTCTGATTTTATGGCTTTAGCAACTTGTTCATTTTCCCATAACTCATTAAACCATTGAACATACTTTTTGGTCATTTCATTATTTTCAGTTGCAGTATTTAATTCATACTTAGTTGAAGGTGTATAACCTAATCCACTACTTGTGAAATCGGAACTACCATGTATTGCAAATTCTGTTCTATCTTTATTTTGTATATGATACAGTGTTGAGTCTGATATAGATTGTTTTAATGATTTAATTTCTACTTTAGCTTTTATCCAATCTGCACATTCTTTAGCAATCCTCGCTTGCGATAATTCATTTCTAAATTTAACTTCTTGTTCTGTCCCAGAAATTCTATGAATAATCTTTTTTATTTCCAATAAAGGTTCATTAAACAAGATTCGAACAGTCCCTGCGTCCATTAATTCTCGTTTCAATGAATCGAATGCATAGATTGTAAAGTATGCAGACATAATCGCAAGTTTAGAGTCAGGTCGTATATTTTCTTTCAATGTGTCTCCAACAAAACCAAATCTTCGATTGTCTAAAACTTTACTTTCACTTGTTTTCTCTAGCATATCAATATCCCTACTTATCAATCGTTTCACTTGCAAATAAAACAGGTGGAGTTTGCTCAGGAGTAACAAGGACGGGCCACCAAAAAGGGGTACCTCTCCATCCCTTTTCTACTAAACCGTTTTGTCGTAATAGAATAAGAACTGGATGTTCGATTCCGATTTGTTTGGCCATTCGTAGTTCACTATCTTTCCCTTTCGGAGTATCTGGCGCATCTTCAAACTTACCTGATTTCTCTCGTATCCTTGAAATATTCCGATCATTACGAACAATTAACCATACTTTCCCCTTGTCTTTCTCAGGTATATTCTTTGACAAATGCTCTATACTAGCTAGAAATGCATCAACGTCCCATTTTAATCCTTTATATTTATCATAGGTTTCATTAATAGACTTTATTATGTCGATAGCATCATCTAATGAAATAAGTTTTGGCTCCTTTTCTTCATTACCTATAATTCTATTAACCTTCTCATCGATAAGAGTGACCGTCTTTTGTATACGTGTTTTAGGACCTGTTTGAAAGCCTATAGGTAATAATCTCTTATGAGGTTTTAATGCAGTCACTTTCGATAATAAAATTTTATTCGGACTACAAGGGACAATTTGATTTGCCAAATCTTTCTGAATAAATACGACACTGTCGTTTGATGTATTTTCTATCGCTATTCTAAGTGAAGTATCAACTTCATGAATCCTTCTCATTACATCATAAATATTTGCTGTAGTATAAAAGCGTGTTAATGCGAGATCTTCAATTGGACGATAACCAAACATTCGCGAGTGCTGTAAAACTGTATCTTGTTGAAACTGGTTAGGATTTCTTCCATAATAAAATCCAATCAAATTACCAATTGTAATCCCTCTGTCTAGTATTTGCCCACCTATAAATATATTTAGTGGAACCCTTAGTTTCAATTGTCCTGATTCATCAAGCAGTTGATTTACATCTTGTTCAGAATTAACTTTAGTAATCAT
Organism: Pueribacillus sp. YX66; assembly: GCF_041725775.1. NCBI lineage: Bacteria > Bacillati > Bacillota > Bacilli > Caryophanales > Bacillaceae > Pueribacillus > Pueribacillus sp. YX66. The sequence goes on from NZ_JBEUEL010000011.1 coordinate 2,334, forward strand.
GATATGGTCATTCTTTAATGCTTCTCTGACAAAATAGTTTACATCATCAAACTGTGGTATATAGCACTTTAACTTGCTTAATGAAGGGACAAATTGATCATAAGATTTTTTCATAAGACCTTGAAAATATATCGGCTCTTCATTCATTGCATTAAACAACTGTGCTTTTAATTCGATTACAATTTCTTCTTGCCATTGATGAGCAGCCTTAGATTGTTCAGTATGTATAATAAAGCTATATTTTTTTTGTTTTTGACGAGCATTCTTATGCTGTAACCTTCGAATAACACCACCAACTATAAAATTAATCATCGCATCTCGCAAAGACGTAATTCGATTACTAGTAAGTGCATCCTCTATTTTAAATCGTCTACGATCTGGCTTTTTTAAAATTTCGAGCTCATCTTCTTTTATTTCTTCATGTAAATAGAACGCAACTGTGTCGTCATCTTCACTTTCTTTAAAATAGTAATCTCCACCTATATATCCACTTCCCACTGGAACTAATACTGTAAATGCTGGTTTAACAGGTTTAAACGTAAAACCAGAAAGTGTAATACTTTCATTAGGTTGTAAATAGAGCGAATAAGGAGTAGCGGTAACTTGTAGGAAATCTGATTCCTGTAAGTTTTGCCGCAGATCATCTATAAGTTTAGCGATGGTATTCATTTCATAAATTTCTTTGTCTGTCTTTCGAAAACCAACACTTGCAAAATCTGCTTCATCATCGATGATTAATATCTTTTTTTTCGCTAACTCTGGATAAGTTTCAAATAATGCACGATATAAACGAGTTAAATTATTTTTTTCTTTTTTAACAATGAAAATAAGCTTTTGATCCAACTCATACCGAGTTAAATTATCTGGTAAATTCATAATGTCAAAAATTTGAACTTGGTCTTCTTCAATTAAGTCAGAAAAGTCTTTTTTAAGTCTTTGGTATGTTTGTTGTGCCAAAGCTTTCGTTCCTTTAGTTAACACGACTGTTACATCATAACCATTATCAAATCCTAAAGCTGTTACTCCAATGAATGTACGTGTTTTTCCACTTTGTATTTTTCCAAGAAGCATTCCCGGGTTTTCATTTGTAGTTCGATTATTTAGTAGTTTTCTGACAGTTTCTTCGATACAATTGCGAGTTGAAATATTATAACCCTTCTTTTTTCTTAATTCACTATAAAACCTTCTATTCGTATTAATACGAACATCTTTCGTAATCACTTTGACCCATCCTTTTCTATTTTTTGTTATCTTATCATAAAAAAGAATGTATATTTGTCTTATTTTGTCGAATAGGCAAATGAAGCATGTTTTTCTACATTCGTATTTTCATAATTATAGCAAGACAATGCCTAAAATCCCCGTACTCTAATAATCCGTTTAAGAAGATTGAATTTCATGAAATAAATTAAAATGACCATCTATGAAATAAAACATTGTTCAGAGAATATTTTTAAAAGAAAATTCAGAAATTTAAAGCCACCACTAACATTGCAAACCTAAAATTCAGAGCAAAAAAGCTGTAGAATTGTAGCATCGAGATAGACCTCAAAAAACTATTTAATTACAATAGAGTTTTTATTTCCATTAAAAAAGGGTACTAAATGAAATAGTACCCTTATGACAGTTAGTCGCGCAGTTGCTTCGTATTTGATTACACATTCAACAACTGAAACTGACCCATCCCGAATAAATTTTTCGTATAATCTAATTTGACGTTGTTAAAATACGACGATTGGGATACGTCAAACATAAAGTTGATTCCTTCAATTTCTGTCACTTTATCACGTACGGTAGCTGACTCTTCCAGAGCCAGTTGTAATCTTGGTCCTCCTCAGCCAATGCCCATATGAAGACGAATGTATGGGTCTTTCACATCTGGTGAAATTTCTTGAATTTCATCTTTAATTTTTTTAATTGCAGCTTCCGTTACTTGCAGCAAAATGAACACCACCTCATTGATTTTTTAATAGCACGATACATACTTTTCGCAAAACAGAAAGACTCGACAAAATCAATTAAAAAAGAATTGCTGAATTAACATTAAAGCTCCTAACAGGAGCCATATAAAAACCCCAGGTCATATTGGCGGCTTACTTTTCTGGTCGGGGTCTTTATTAGTCGTTCCTCAAGTTAAACCCCTACATTCTTTTTCTTTTTCCAAAGTCATCTCTCACTTCCTTGCAACTGTTATACTAGTATAGGTATTATAGCAGTTGGATGAAATTTTATCAATTCTAACTATGAAATACCCTTAAACTTCTTCGATTTATCTAAAGTCTTGAAGTGACGAGGTTTACGGACGGTTGACACGAAATTAAAAAAAGGGGGCGGTCCCCCTTCTTTTATCGTCATTCAATATAAACGGCCTTTGCTTTCTTTTCAATGACTTCGCCAATTACAGCAGAATCAATGGAATAGGCTCTTTTAAGATGCTGCATGAACGAAGTTGCTTCTTCTTTTGGCAAACTGATTAGTAATCCACCTGATGTCACAGCATCACATAAAATAATCTGCTCCGTTTCAGTGATATGTTCTTCGTAATGAACATGCTTGGTCAACCATTGGTGATTCGCCCATGAACCTCCTGGAATGACATTATCTTCCGCGAGTTCTTTCGTTCCAGGTAGAACCGGAACATTTTCGTTATGGATCAAAAGACTGACGTCACTTCCATATGCCATTTCAAAAGCGTGCCCAAGTAATCCAAATCCTGTCACATCTGTTACTGCATTTGGATTAAATTGCCGCAAGCTTACTGAAGCCTCTTTATTCAACGTACTCATTACAGCCGTCACTTTCTCAATTTGTTCCCGATCTAAACGATCTCGCTTCAGTGCCGTCGTGTGAATCCCAATCCCAATTGGCTTCGTAAGGATGAGAGCATCACCTAGTTTTGCACCAATATTTTTGAAAAATTTGTCTGGATGAACAACGCCAGTAACTGACAACCCAAATTTAGGCTCTTGATCGTCTATCGAATGCCCGCCGATAATTTCAGCTCCTGCTTCCTTTACTTTATCACTCGACCCTTGCAAAATTTTTGCAAGGATTTCTGGCCCGAGCTTTTTAATCGGATAAGCAACGATATTTAATACAGTTTTTGGTGTTCCACCCATCGCATATACATCACTAAGCGCATTGGCGGCAGCAATTTGCCCAAACATATACGGATCATCAACAATTGGGGTAAAAAAATCAACAGTTTGCACAAGTGCAAGATCATCCGTAAGTTTATAGACACCACCGTCATCCGAATGATCGAAACCGACAAGAACGTTCGGATCACATTTTTCGGTTGGTAAATAGCGCAACACTTGCGCTAGATCCGCAGGACCAATTTTACAACCTCAGCCTGCTTTTGAAGATAACAACGTTAATTTAAGCTGATCTGTCATTTTTTTACCCCCTCTCGTTTTCATTTCATAAATGTGTCATAGTATAAGAGGTACCGAAAATCCGCAGCGCATCTCTTTGTTACGTCATAAAAAACTCATGTACGAAAAACTGATTCATGTTCTTTTGCTAAAAGCGTGTACGTCTTGTGCACAACGCCGAAGTCAGCAAATCCTATACGAGTCTGCCTGTCAATTTTTCATTCCTGCTTGCGTCTGATTCAGCCTCTTTTTGAACATACATTATAAGTATAAATGGCTACATGAAAAAATGCTAACAAACAAGATTTATGGATGGTGTACGTTATGAATAAACTTCGCTATTTACCAGCTGTTCATCAATTAATACAAGATAGGCGCTTTTTACAAATTGCAACAAATTTTGAAGTATCAAAAAACGTGTTAACAAAATGGCTAAATGAACAAGTCGATTTAGTTAGAAACAAAATGATGAACGATGAATTACTGATCGAAACGGTAAATCGTGAAAGGCTAACCGACCTCATTTTTAACGAGCTCGAAAAAAAAATAGAGCGTTTCAATAAAAATAATTTGAGAAGCGTCATTAATGCGACCGGAGTCATTTTGCATACAAATCTCGGCAGGGCTCGTATAAGCAAACAAGCAATCAAACAAATTTCTGAAACTGCCTCTACATACTCAACACTCGAATTTAATTTAGGTACTGGCCAAAGAGGATCAAGACATCATTTAGTTGAGGAGTATATTACACAATTAACTGGGGCTGAAGCCGCAATTGTCGTAAATAATAACGCTGCAGCAGTTTATTTAGTATTAAAAGCGATTGGTTCCGGAGGTGAAGTGATTGTTTCCCGAGGAGAACTTGTCGAGATCGGCGGTTCGTTTCGAATTTCTGAAATAATGAAAGAAAGCGATGCTCAATTAGTTGACGTCGGAACGACAAATAAAACGCATATAAGCGACTATACACAAGCCATTACTGATCAAACGACATTGCTCATGAAAGTACATAAAAGCAACTTTAAACTGATCGGATTTACGGAAGAAGTCGATACCGACGAACTCATTCACGTCTCAAAAGAGCACAATATCCCGATTTATGAAGATCTCGGAAGCGGAACATTATTTAATTTTACAGAGCAAAATATCGGAACAGAACCGACGGTTCAAGAAAAAATAAATACCGGAATTGACATTCTTTCATTTAGTGGTGATAAGTTGCTTGGGGGACCTCAAGCAGGAATCATCGTCGGTAAAAAGCAATACATTGAAAAATTAAAAAAACATCCGCTTGCTAGAGTGTTGCGTGTAGATAAATTTACATTGGCAGGACTAGAAGCAACTTTAAAATCATATATAAAGGGACAAGAACGCAGTGAAATTCCGACGATTCGTGATTTACTCGAACAAAGTGAAACCATTTTAAAAAAAGCGAACAACTTTGTTGAAAAAATGAATGCGGAACAAACGAGCTTCAGATGTAAAGTAGAGTCTGACACGTCTAAAGTTGGCGGAGGAACAATGCCAGATGTCGAGATTGACACATTTGTCGTAAACGTAAAACATCCATCGTACACGAGTGCAGAGCTCGCAGCACGTTTGCGAAACTATTACATTCCAATTATTGTAAGGGTGAAAAATGATGCGGTCTTAGTTGATTTTAGAACTGTGCAGAGCGAAGAGGTAAACATTGTTATCGAGGCATTTTTACACATTGAAGAAGAATAACATTTTTGGCGGGATCGTGTGGGAATCGAACCCACCGGAGACGTCACGCGCCTCCCAAATGGTTTTGAAGACCAAGGAGAACACCAGTACCTCATCCGATCCCATATTCACTATAAATTCATTATATAGTCATAGAATCTTCTTTAGCAAGAAACAAACATCAATTGAAGGTGAGTAATATGAAGCGGTATTTTACCATTGGAATGGCTGGACATATCGACCATGGAAAGACGACATTGACGAAAGCTTTAACAGGGGTTGATACAGATCGGTTAATAGAGGAAAAAGAAAGAAAAATCTCAATTGAACCTGGCTATGCTCCATTTATACAAGAACAGCGATTAGAAGTTTCGATTATCGATGTACCAGGACATGAAAAATTTATCCGACAAATGATCGCAGGTGTCTCCGGAATTGACATGGTAATATTAGTTATTGCAGCTGACGAAGGAATTATGCCACAGACAAGAGAGCATTTAGATATTTTGACATTGCTCGGTATCGAAAATGGATTCATTGTCATTACAAAAATTGACAACGTCGACGAGGAATGGCTCGATGTCGTTGTAGACGATGTTGAAGAACAGATGAAAGGAACGTTTCTCGAAAAGGCTCCGATCCATTTCGTTGATAGCGTATCGCAAAAAGGGATTCCTAAATTAAAAGAAGCATTGCAAGCAACATTGCTCCACATTCCTCGAAAAAATAAACATGACTCCTTCCGCTTACCAATCGATCAAGTGTTTACTGTCAAAGGGCAAGGAGTTGTCGTACGGGGCACCATTTACAATGGCGAAGTGAAACAAGGCGAACGACTGAAACTATTACCGAGCAATAAAAACGTTCGCGTTAGACAAATACAGAGACATCATGAACAAAAAAAAGTCGCCTCAGTTGGTCAACGGGCAGCACTCAACTTAAGCGGAATCTCACACGATGAAATAACGCGAGGACATGTGATCGTAGCTGATGATTTTTATACTGCTTCAGATCGAATTGATGTTGCATTCTCACCGTTGAAAGACTTCACATACACGATTAAACAACGCCATCCCGTCAAACTTTATATCGGGACGTCCGAAGTGATGGGAAAAATTATTTTTTTTGATCGAAACGAAGTGAATGCGAGTGAAAACGAAGAAATTCTTTGCCAAATCCAATTAAACGAACAAATTGTTGTGGCGAGAGGCGATCGGTTTATTCTTAGAAAACCGACACCTGTTGAAACAGTTGGTGGCGGTTGGGTCATTGAACCAAATGCAAGTAAACATCGCTTTGGGAAAGAAACAATCGAACTACTAAAATTGAAAAAAACAGGCTCAGCGATCGATCGACTTTCTGCACTAATGAAAGAAAACATCATGTTAACACGAGCTGAAATTATAAAACATACAGCGATATCTAATCAAAAGTGGGATGAAACGAAACAAATGTTAATTGAAATTGCTAATGATCGATTTGTTCTTCATTTCACATTCGACCACGTAAAAAGTCAGATTATCACGTTACTCGAAGCATTCCACGAACGCTTTCCGATGCGTATAGGCATGAACAAAGCAGAATTGACTTCCGAACTAAATCTTTATCCACTACTCTTAATTGAATTCGTTTTCGAACGGTTACGCACAGAAAAGCAGATTAAAATCATCCAGCACTATATTTCTTTGCACTCATGGAAACCTACTCTTCCACCTCAATGGAAGACAAAGCTTATAAATATAGAAAAAGAGCTTGAACAACAGGGGTTAAAAACAGAAACATGGTTTGAACTCGTGAACAAACAGCAAATTCCGAATGACATTCAAAAGGAGTTTTATCATTTTTTAATAGAAACGGAGAAAGCTTTTATCTTTGACGAGGAAAGACTTATATCGAAAATAGCAGTGAATAAAGCGTTACAACAACTGAAAGTAAAAACAAATGTAGAAGACTTTAATCTTCAAACCGCTAGAGACATACTACAGCTAACCCGAAAAAATTTAATTCCACTATTAGAACTTTTTGATCGATTGGGCTATACAAAACGGAGTGGAAATATACGAACGTGGATCGAAAAAGGGTGACGCCAAATCGTAACGCCACCCTTCACCTACTCTTTCAAACATAATGATCGTTTCATAGCGAGTTCAATTGTCTTCCAAGCTAAATAAAGCACCAATCCAATTAACCCGATCAATTGCACTGTAAAAAACCATCGGTAAACAACATGCCCACTTTCGAAATATAGCTGCACAGTTGCAATCGTCATCGCTGCCGATGGGAATAAAAATGCCCACCAAGATACAAAAAATGGAATGCTCATAAACCGTTTAACTTGGAAAAGCAAAAATAACCCGATAAAGAAAGCAATCCCATACAAAATGTAAGCGAAAGTATCGGCGCTTTCTGAAATTTTAATATAGGATACAAATCCAATTGCAGGCGGAGCCATTAATATAAAATACGTCGGCAACAGCTTAGCGGGTAGCGGTGGATGAAAAACAGAGCGATTGAAAAAGAGCGTCATATAAATAATACTGAAAAGTGCGCCAAAGCCAAAAAACATCCAGTTGATTTCTTTTGGCATATTTAATAAGGTTCCAGCTATTGGCACAACGATATTACCAACAATTGGAATAAACCAAGAAGGATTAAATTGCCCAATTTGAAATTGATGATGCCAGATTAGCTTAGACAAGATAACTAATGTTAAGCTCATTTGCATTATGCTACCGGCGATCCATAACGTTAGCGACATAGCCTTACTTAATTCAAAATAAGCTGCGGCGAGTAGCAACATGCTAAGTGAAATCGCTGCAAAGAAATTCATTTTCACAGGGTGATTAAAATCTTTCTTCACCTCTTCACGATGAAGGAACATTCGATAGAGGAAAATACCTCCGTTCAGTAAAAATAATAAAGTTGTGATTGCTAGAAAAATCGTTGATAAAACATTATTTAACGCATACAAATTTTCTGCTTGCCTGATGGCAATTGTCACCCCTGCAAAACCCATCACACTTGCAAATAATCCAATCGGAAAATAACGTATTCCCCGTTCTCTGTCCACGTTCGATTCGCTCCTTTTATAATTCTCCATGCTTATTATATACCCGCGTGGGTATATAAGCAACTTGTAAAAAACTCCTTTGCCTAAGCAAGAGGAGTTAGTCAATTATTTCGCTGGCTCAAGTTGATCAATCTCATTCCAATCCAGTGAAAGGACTTGTTTTTTATCAACATCATACAGCAATAGCGAATGCTCATTTTCGTCTACACGTAACAACCGTCCAAAAACTGTTTTTTTGCCGACTTTATGTAGGAGAACATCGACACAAAGCAATGTATCATTGTCAATCCAGGATTGAAAAATTGAATATTGGTCATCCATCTATGCAAAAACCTTTCATTTATAAACTATTTTTTTATAGTTTAACACGTCGCAGTCGTCCTGTCAGGTAAATAGCTAATGATAAATTTCACCTTTTAATCTTTCAATCCAGATCACATATCGTTCTAACTGTAAGCGAAGGAGCATCGAGATATTTTCATTAGTATAGTGCGGCATACGTTTCATATGGTGCCAACGGTTCTCGCCATTGCGATAGTTTCTCATCAAATTTGGACCATTTTTTAATCCATTTTGAGAAAGATTGACATTCTCCTAATCCAAACAGCAATAAATTTTCTCTGTCCACGAACCAATGCCATGAATACGAGTTAGCATATCTATAATGTTTTTATTTGATAATGTGTGGAAAAACTTTAATTGAACTCTCCTCCGAAATGAGCCTTAATAGGCCAATAGCATATTCAGCTTTGCGACGGATAAACTGTAATGCGGTTAAATCTTCACATGCAAGTTTACTCATAGTATAAGCAGATGGCGGAAATCAAACTCCACCTTTTTCAAAACAGTGTTTGGACAAATCGTGCTGTTAACTTAGGTGAAAATTTCAGATTTAGCTGCTGATAAATAATCGATTTCATTAAACTAAAGTACAAGCGTAGTGCCTTCAAGCTTTTCAAACAACGAACCGAGATCAGTATTTTTAAAATGCTGTATAACTTATTTATGTAGGATATCCTATTGAAAAATCCAACTCATATTATTTGTGTTTTCAAACGAAAAGGAGGCTCTTGCGTCGTACCGATTTGCTGTACTGTTATCGGATAAGAGCAACATTTATCGTTTTTTTCTGGTCCAGTGGACAATTCTCTTTATAGCTCTAAAAATTGAAACGGTCCATCCACTTTAACTTCACATAAATGATTCCTCTTTTTGAGTGACATTCGCCTTTATTTTAATTATGTTGCTTAAAAAGAAACTTCCGCCGTTCTCATATGCGGAAGTTGTTGAATACGATATTAAGGGGTTATGAAATATTCATGAACGGAATTTTTCGCAGTTAACTCATCAAGACTGTGAAACGAGTAGCCTTGCTTGTGCAAATCATCGATTATTTTTCCTAGCGCATCAGCATTATCTTTGGAAACGGTATGAAGTAGCATAATGGCACCAGGATGGACACGTTTCATCACGTTATCATACGCATATTTCCAACCTTTTTGTTGGTTCGTTTCCCAGTCTTTGTAAGCGAGTGACCAAAACACATTCGTATAGCCAAGTTCTTTTGTGACTGCGAGCGTTCGTTCACTGAAAATCCCCCGTGGCGGACGTAAATATTTCGGCATTTGTTTTCCTGTCACTTTTGTAAATAGCTCTTCAACACTTTCGAGCTCTTCGCGGATGTTAGTATCACTCGTTTTTGCAAAATTAGGATGGTGAAAGGAATGATTTCCAACGATATGACCTTCGTTTACCATTCGTTTGATTAGGTCTGGTTCCTCTTTAATGTAATGACCTGTCACGAAAAATGTCGCAGGAACTTTTTTCTCCCGCAATACATCAAGAATGGCACCTGTATAGCCTTGCTCATACCCATTGTCAAAGGTTAAATACAATTCTTTTTTGGACGTATCAGCAATAAACATACCACCATGTTTTTCAAGCATTTCTTCAAATTCTGGCTCTGTTGTTGCCGGCTCATTATTTTTACTCGGCTTAAAGTACCAATCATGCTGTATATTGCTATACTCTTTAGCAAATGCTTGTAAAGATAATGGACAGACAAGAAAAAAGCTAATCATTAAAAATAAAATCATTTTTTTCATATTTTATTCTCCTCATCACTTGTTCACTCTTAAGTTTTACAAAAATTCAAAGGAACATACAGAAATTTTTATTGTTGTTAAATAAGTCTTACAATACTGTGTCATTCTACTTGAGTAACCACATCGTTGGGTGTAAGATAAGGATGGAGCACATAGGAGGTAGAATAAAAAAATGGAATTCAGAATCGAGCGGGACACATTAGGAGAAATGAAAGTACCCGCTGACAAATTGTGGGCAGCTCAAACACAACGTAGCAAAGAGAATTTTCCAATTAGTACAGAAAAAATGCCGAAGGAAATTATTCGTGCCTTTGCCATTCTGAAGCGAAGTACCGCAATTGCGAATATGAATTTAGGCAAACTTGAGAAAGAAAAAGCGGAAGCAATTGCGCATGCTGCAGACGAAGTTCTCCAAGGCAAGTGGGATGAACACTTCCCTCTCGTCGTGTGGCAGACTGGAAGCGGGACACAGTCCAATATGAACATGAATGAAGTCTTAGCGAATCGCGGGAACCAAATCTTAAGCGAAAAAGGGTTCGATAGTCGCATTCATCCGAATGACGATGTCAACAAATCACAAAGTTCAAATGATACGTTCCCAACTGCATTACATGTAGCAAGTGTGATCGCAATTGAAGACAATGTTTTACCTGCTGTTCGAACATTAAAAGAAACGCTCATGCAAAAAAGTAAAGAATTTAACGACATTATAAAAATTGGCAGAACACACTTGCAAGATGCGACGCCACTCACGTTAGGGCAAGAGATCAGTGGCTGGTATCGCATGTTGGAGCGAGACGAGGAAATGCTAAAAGAAAGCGTTTGCTTTCTAAAGGAACTCGCGATTGGTGGTACAGCTGTAGGTACTGGGATTAATGCCCATCCAAAATTTGGTGAAATAGTTTCTGAAGAAATAAGTAAGATTACGAATAAAGATTTTACTTCTGCTAAAAATAAATTCCATTCTTTAACGAGCTATGACGAAGTCGTGTATGCTCACGGTGCTCTTAAAGCCCTTGCAGCCGATATGATGAAAATAGCAAACGATGTGCGTTGGCTAGCAAGTGGTCCACGTTGTGGAATTGGTGAACTGTCCATTCCGTCAAATGAACCAGGAAGTTCAATCATGCCTGGTAAAGTGAACCCAACGCAAAGTGAAGCCGTTACGATGGTTGCCGTTCAAGTGATGGGGAACGATACGACAATTGGGGTTGCTGCATCACAAGGGAACTTTGAGCTTAACGTATTTAAGCCCGTCATCGCCTACAATTTCTTACAGTCTGCACGTTTGTTGGCTGATGCAATCCGTTCATTTAATGAACGCTGTGCAATTGGCATCGAGCCAAACCGTGAAAAAATTGAAGCCTATTTACAGGAATCATTAATGCTTGTAACAGCATTGAATCCACACATCGGATATGAAAGTGCTGCAAAAGTAGCAAAACTTGCTCACGAAAAGCAATTAACATTAAAAGAAGCAGCTCTCCAGACAGGAATTTTAACGGAAGAGCAATTTGATAAATACGTAAAACCAGAAGAAATGATTACTCCAAAAGCATAAAATTATCTATCCCTATGACGGACAGTATTGCTGTCCGTTTTATTTTTTCTCCTGTACAACCTTACAACCTACTTTTTTAGGTCTTTTAACACATACTCCATTTTAAAATAAATTGAACTTTCGATTCATTTTCTAACAAAATAATACTCGCTATTTGTACTTTATCTTTCTTGTTTCCATATTTTGTTGAAGTCTTTCTCGTCCCCCATTCTGCTTAATACTGACAACTAAATGGTTCAACAAAATCAGCAGTCATAATCAGCAATTTTGTGAATAATAATAAAAATTGTAGGCCTTTCGATAGCGTTTCGGAAAAAATTGTAACACCTTGTCACAATTTAACAATTCATATAGAATGAAGATTGTATTTTTTCTAGATATTAAAGGAGGAAATCATAAGTGGATATCGAAACGGTTAACGAACAACCGAAAAAGAAAGTTTCCAAGAAACTTATTGCGCTCATCATTGGAGCACTCGTACTCATTGGCGGTACAGTATCTGCATTTTTCTTATTTAACTTATCTCCGAAAGAACAGTACTTTTTGGCAGAAAAGAAATCAGCTGAGTTTATTTCAGCACAATTCAAAGAGCGATTTAAATCCGAGATGGAATGGGCAGAACATACGAAAGAAAATTCAGTTGAACAGACAGTAACACTTTCAGCAGAATATAACGACCCGTTCGAACTCATTGGCGATCAAACAGTACAGCAAATGATTAATAATTCAGCGCTCACGATTAAAGGTGCGACGGATCTAAAAAACAAGGTCGTATTAGCCGATTTACAAGCAAATATTAGTGATTTAGAGTTAAGCGGACTGCAATTTTATCTAACGAGTGAACACTTTACAATCGGACTTCCGTTTCTTAACGAACTCTTGCAAATTGATGAAAAGAACTTTAACAAACTATTACATGAAATAGACCCGTACACATTTCCAGATGAAGAAACATTTAAGTTCGACTCATTTTTTGAACAAATTAGTGGAACAGCTCTGGAAGAAGATTTAAATTACTTAAAAACAGAATACCTTGAGTTTTTGTACAAAGAACTTCCTAAAGATGCTTTTACATCAACAACTGAAAAAATTACTATTGGAAATGACGATATTAAAGCGGACAAAATTACGATGGATTTGTCCGAAAAAGATGTAAAGTCATTATTGCACACGTTATTTGATAAAATGCAAAATGATGAAAAACTGAAAGAGATGATTGAAACACAACTTTCAGCGCAACTTGGTCCTCAAAGTATCGAAGTTTCAGAGATTCTTGACGAATTTGAAGAAGGTTTGCAATTAGCAAAGGAGCGTTTAGACACTGACCTGCATATTCCAAACGGGATTACATCAACAATCTGGACAAAAGGAGATTTAATCGTTCAGCGTGATTTTTCTGTTGAACTTGGTCCATCGGAAGATGACTTACTTAAACTAACAGTCAAAGGAACGCAACAGCTAGAGAAAAACAAGCAGTCATTCGATTACGACTTAGGCTTCACTGAATTTGGAATGGAAAGCACGTTAAACGTAAAAGGTGACTTTGCCTTAGAGAAAGATAAAGCAACCGATTCTTTAACATTTGCTATTGATGGCAGTGATTTCCTATCTTATAAAGGAACAGAAACGCAAAAAGGAAAAACAAAAGATTTTGAACGTAAATTTACTGTAGATATTGATTATGGTTTTGATAGTTTTGGAGGTAGCTTGATTTGGTCGGGTCAAGCAACGTACGACAAAGATAAAATGAATTCAGAGCATAACTTGTCATTAGATGTAGAAGGGCTTGACCCAAATATGTTTAGTCTCTTAATAAAATCGAATGCTAAAACAATCAAGAAAGTCAAACTGCCTGAAGATAAACCGACAAAAGATATCGGTACGATGAGCATGGATGAACTCGGTGAATACATTGAAACGGACATCGTTCCACAGTTTGAAGATTGGATGTTCAATACATTTGGCGAATTTCTAGGAGATTTTTAATTGTTAGCTTTTAAACACCTCTTAATCTTTATAAAAATGAATGGCAGTCAAATTAAGAGGAAGTGGCTCTCACTTCCTCTTCTTTTGCTTTTCCCAATCATCATCATTAGTCTCATAGCTATGATCCTTGTCTCTTTTTTTGCAAATACCGATCAAACACCGATTCAAGTCGGTTTAGTCGATTTAGACCAATCAGAAGAAACGACAATGCTGACAGAATTAATCACAGAAGCTCCACAACTCGGTTCTTTTCTTCAAATTAAGTATATGAGTGAAGATGAGGCACAACAACGGATTTCTCATAATGACCTAAGTGCATACATCGTGTTTCCTAAACACTTTACTTCTAATCTATACAAAGGCAACGCTGTAAAACTAGTTATTAAAGGGAACCCGTTGCAACCAACTGAGAGCTATGCCATTAAAGAACTGCTTGATAGTTTAGCTCGGCATATCCGAAGCGCGCAAGCAAATATTTTAACGATTAATGATTACGCACGTAAGTTAAACATCGATGACAACACAAGACACGATATGATGTTTGAGCAATTTAAAGACTTTTTCTTATATACGATTGGAAAAGATAAAATTGTTAACCAAAATAAAATTGAAAACATCGCTACATCATCACCGGTAAATTATTTTGTAATAAGTGGCTGGTTTATTTTAATTACGATTTGGACGTTTATTATGAACAACGTATTATATCAAGTGAATTCATACCAGATGCAGCAAAGAATTGCCTTATACGGTGTAAAAGCTTTTCAACAAGTGATCGCTCGAATCGCTGTTGCATTTTCTGTCTCATTATTCCTTGCGATCGGTTCTTTTCTTATATTAGAACACATTTTAGACTTTCAGTTATCATTGGATAATCAAATCAGAGTCGTTTTCGTCATGAGCCTGTATCTTTTATTATTTTTATTTGTATACACCATTATAGAAGCACTTATCCGTTCAAAAAAGCTGCAACTGTTACTCCAACTTTTGTTTACCGGACTTTTACTAATTAGTAGCGGTGCGATGATTCCTAGCATCTATTTTTCGATTCAAGTTCAAGAATGGATTGCGCACAGCTTTACGTTTGAAGCCTTTTATTGGTTACAAGAAATTTTGTTAAACGGTCGTTATTATGCCGATTATCTACCGCTACTGATTATGAATCTTATCTGTTTCCTGTTGCTTGCTGGAATTTTATCGTTAAAGGAGCGTGTTCAACGATGAGACCCATTTTGCTAACACGCTTATTTCATTGGAAAAAGCATTGGCCAAGCTTATTGTTTTGGCTTCTTTTCCCAATGATGGGAACCTTTCTTTTTACCACTGTTGCAAATCAATTTCAATCTGAAGTTGCTGTTCCTGTCGGAGTTGTTGTGGAAGACGATACACCATTAGCAAATGCTCTTTATCATGAAGTTGCTCAAGCACCGTTTCTCCGAGTACAAAAAACGTCGAAAGATGAAGCACTACACTTATTAGAGAAGCACGAATTGGATAGTGTGTTTATTATAAATAAAGGTTATGAAGATAACATTCGTGCAGGGAGAAGAAACGGACTTCTCACAAGCTATGAATCGAACGTATCATTTGCATTTACTCCTGTGAAAGAAATGTTTTTATCTTTCGTGCAAGAAGAGACTGGACGAGCGAAAGCAGCCTATACCGTTCACCAATTAAGCAAGCAATATAACGGTAACGACAATTGGTCATTTGAAGAAATTACCGCGACAAGTAAAACGATTCAAGCAAAAGAAAGTTTACTTGAAACATCGTTCTCATTTGAAAATAGAAGAAATCAAGTCGAACAAAACAAGCAGTCACCTTGGAATGTATGGAAATTGTGGACCATTTTCAGCGTATTATCCACGCTTTTATTAAGTGAATGGGTCATAAAAGAAAATCACTCAAACTTGCATGTTAGATTAGCGTTTACCCGTTTTTCTTTTAAAAACTATTTATTAAGAAATTTAATTCTGTATACAGCTCTGTTTTTCTTATTTGATCTTGTTGCTTTTGGATTCTTTTATTTCTTTTTAAACAAAAACGTCGTTTTTCCGAATCTCATATCCATGATAAGCTTTCGCCTTATAGTTCAATTTGGCAGTTTTCTGCTCGCATTACAGTTCAAAAAATCATATTCATTTTATAGCGTTTCATTTGCGATTGCGATGATCTTTACGATAGTAAGTGGTGCCATTTTACCTGTTTCTCATCTATTCACAACGTCCAGCTGGCTTAGTTTATTTCATCCATTACAGTCATCGTCTTTATGGTTGCTCGTATTTATCGTCTGTATATGTATTTGGTATGTACGAAAGGAGAAGTCAATTGCTTAATGTCAAGTCAATTAGCAAATCATACGGCAAAACGAAAATCATCAATAACATAACCTTTTCTGTAAATAAAGGGGAAATCATTGGGCTTGTCGGTGAAAATGGGGCAGGAAAATCTACACTTTTACAGATTTTAGCCACATTATTAAAACCTGATGAAGGGCAAGTTGAACTTGAGCAATTTTCCTATCAAAGAAATCAAAAAAAAGTACGTAAACATATTGGATTTGTGCCTCAAGATATTGTCATTTGGGAAAATTTCACTGTAGAAGAAAACATGCTTTTTTTTGAGAAATTATCTTGGAAAAAGAAAAGTAATGATGAATTAAGGCAACTCTGTCTTGAAATGAATTTAGACAAATGGAATGAACCTGTAAAAACATTATCTGGTGGAATGAAGCGAAAGTTGAATTTAGCGATCAGCCTGATTCATGATCCGACGTTATTGTTATTGGACGAACCAACAGTCGGCATCGACTTAAAATCTCGAAAAGAAATTGGTGCATATTTAAGAAAACAAGCTAACGAGTCCGAAAAAATGATTATTTACATTTCTCATGACATGGACGAAATCACTTCATTGTGTGATCGAGTCCTTTGTATTGGCAACGATCCGTTTTATAAAAAGATATTAGAAAAAACAAATAAAGAATTGTTATCTTTTCAATGAATAGATAACTGTCGTTCTCGCTAACAAATCATGAAGAGCACGCTTGTCGTTTCGAGACTTTGCGATCAACATACTTATAAGTAACGCTACACCACAAGATAAGATATAAATGAAACCAACAACAACATGACGAATAACGACCGTTTTAATCGTCAGATCTGATCCGATTGCTATAATTTGGACACCGACAATTCGTTTGCCTAACGTAAATCCAGATGTTAATACAGGGGTCGCTGTTGCATACATCGTAAAAGCGATAATAAAAAAGAAGAGTGTATACGACTCGAAATTAAACAGCGTAATTCCTATAACGACAATTGGTACTCCGACTAACAGCAAATCATAAAGCCAAGCGATAACCCGTATAAATAAACTTGCTGACGTACTCACAAACATCGTCCCCCTTCTACTCCATATATTCTTACTTTATTCACGTGACTCGTCAGTTGACTATTTATTTCATCAAGAAAAAACAGCCCGTTCTGGTGAACGGGCTGCTTATCATTATTTAGTATTAAATAGCACTCTGAATTTTTTAAGACTTGAAGTGACCAAGAGGATACATGTGAATGGAGTGGTCAGAATATAAGAGAGTTACATTTCAAAACCTAATCTTTATATGGATCGAATTCATTCGCCCCAGCCATGCAAACCCCAATGGGTTTAAGCAAGTGAACAATATCGATCGTCTCCGCGTGTGCATCCAACACATCTTGGAGCTTACGGTACACGAACGGACTTTCATCTGTGCCTGCACCTCGCAATTCGACACCGTACGCTCTCACCGCTTTGTTCATTTGTTCTTCTGAAATAACACCGCCTCTCCGTTTACGAGTTTTCCAATTCATACGACCTGCAGCTTTCGTTCGGCTCATTATTCGCCCCGCTCCATGAACCGTGCTGTAAAACGCTTGCTTATTTTCAGAAGTATCTTTTCCGCGAACGATGACAGATATATCAGCCATGCTTCCACCAATAAAACCGAGTTGCCCTGGTGCAGATGGTGTTGCTCCTTTTCGGACTACAATATATTCTTTCCCATGGTGCTTTTCTTTCCAAGCGTAATTATGATGGTTATGCACTTCAAACAACGCTTCGGCTTCCATAATATCCAACACTTGCTTTATAACATAATCTCTGCCTGCATACGCATAGCGCCCTGCAAGCGTCATTGCCGTGTAATACATTTCTCCGAGTTCACTGTCTAAATCAATCAGTGTTGGCGGTTGTTCCATGCTTTCCCCGGGGGCCCGATCAGAAAATTTTCTTCCGTTTGCTAAATTTAAAAACCCACTCGCTGTTTTATGACCAAATCCGCGACTTCCAAAATGATTTGCAATCCAAATATCCCCAGTTTCTTCTTCAACAAGTACATCAACGAAATGATTTCCTGATCCGACAGTCCCGAGTTGATCTTGAGCGAGCTTTTTTAACGAATCATGTTCATGTTTTCCGATTTCCCGATACACCTCCCACTCAGGTGCATCGAAAAGTTCATGATCCACTTTTTCTTTATTTTTTCGTCCGATTCCGAATGAAATACGTTTTGCTATTTCATCCATGATTGTTGCAATGTTATCTTTTATATCTGCATATTTTAAATTCGTTTTAACAGCTTTGTTCCCACAAGCGATATCATAGCCGACCCCGGATGGAGAAATTTGATTATCATATACGATAACACCACCAACCGGCTGACTGTATCCGTAATGACCATCTGCACAAAGCACACCACCAGCGACATTTCCGTAGTTTAAACACATATTGAACTGCCTGATCGTCTGCTCATCATGATTTCCAAAAATTTTCGTGTACAACCGATTTTGCCCCCTCCAATGATGTAATTATTTTTTCGAAAGTGCGAGCGCTTTTTTAATATCTTTAAACGATGATTTCCCATACATGAGTACACCACCACGGTAGATACGAGCTCCAATAACAGCGAATAATCCGATCGATGCGATAAGAATAATCAGGCTAAGTACGATTTCCCACATCGGAATATTCAGCATTCCAATTCGCATGAGCATCAGCATCGGTGAGAAAAATGGGATGTATGACATCACGGTTATAAATGTAGAATCTGGAGCATTCATTCCGAACGTCGCCATAAAAAATGCTGCGATTATGAGAAAGACGACTGGTGTTACAACTTGATTCGCATCCTCAACGCGGCTGACAAGGGATCCAAGCATCGCTAGCATCGTTGCATACAATAAAAATCCAAGAATGAAAAAGACAATTGCATAAAGTATAATTGAAATCGGCAACTGCTCAAGCTGTAGAGCATCAACGATACTGCCTTCATTATTCGCATTCGAACGAATGGATAAAAAGCCGACGACAAAAATAAGCACGATCTGTGTAATCCCTAATAACGCAATCCCTACTATTTTCCCAAACATTTGAATAACAGGAGAAACACTCGAAATCAAAATTTCCATAACGCGTGATGATTTTTCTTGCGCAACATCGGTAACGATCATCATGCCGTAGATGAGAACTGCCATGTAAATCAAAATCGTTAAAAAGTTGACGATAAACGTCGCTTGAGCGACTTCTTCTTCCGTTTTTGCACCTTCTTCAATGGCAACTCTTTCAAACGCAACGGGTTCATAAATAGTCGAAACTTCTTCAGGTGAAAGATCGAGTTGTTGAGTAGCAAGCATCACTTTTACTTGTTGAAGTGCTTGTTCAAGTGGACCGATCCATCTTTCTTCTGTAACCGTATTCGCTTTGAGTACGCCTTCGGGTAAGCCTTTATCATTCATTGACAGTGTCAGTGCACCTTCAACATCCCCATCTTGAATAGCTTGTTCCGCAGCTTGTTCATCACCTTCAAATGCTTGAAGCTCAATCTCCTCACTACTTTGTTCGATTTGTGCTAATAAAAGCTCAAAAAGGCGTCCAGATTCATCAATCACTGCAACTTGCTTCACTTCATTGTCTTCAAATAACGCAAAAATTTTATCAATATTTAAAAAGGCGAGCACAAATAAAAGTGTAACGATCGTTGAAATGATAAATGATTTCGTTTTTAAACGACTTAAATACGTATGGAAAAGAACAGTCCAAAATTTACTCATAAGAAACACCGACCTTTTCGATGAAAATATCATGCAAAGACGGTTCCTCAAGTTCAAACTTATAGACAAAACCACGATTCGCTAAATGATCAAAAATCTTTTGAGCAATCGCTTCACTTTCAACTTGAAATTCTGCACCCTCGACCATTTGCTTATATTTAACGACACCTGCCAACTCTTTCAAATCATCAAGCGGGAAATTCGCTTTTACGATGACATTTTTTTTACCGAATGACCGCTTAATTTCACGAAGACCACCTTGAACAACTGGCTTCCCCTCATGCAAAATGCAAAGTTGATCACAAAGCTCTTCAACGTGTTCCATTCTGTGACTAGAAAACACGATCGTTACACCTTGCTTATTTAACTCAATAACCGCATCTTTTAACAATTCAACATTAACGGGATCGAGTCCGCTGAACGGTTCATCAAGAATAAGCAATTCAGGTTCGTGTAAGACAGCTGCGATAAATTGAATTTTTTGTTGGTTTCCTTTTGAAAGCTCTTCAACACGTTTGTCAGCATATTCAGGGACGCGGAAGCGCTCAAGCCAAACGTGCATTTTATCGATAATATCTTGTTTATTCATTCCACGTAATCGGCCAAGATAAATAAGTTGATCGCGTACTTTTAGTTTCGGATATAAGCCACGCTCTTCAGGTAAATAGCCGACGAGATGGCTCGTATCATAATTAATCGGTTCATCATTCCATGTAATTGTACCGCCTGTCGGTGATAATAATCCAAGTACCATTCGAAACGTCGTCGTTTTCCCCGCTCCGTTACCCCCAAGTAAACCAAACATCCGACCATTCGGTATCTCTAATGACAAATTGTCAACGGCAGCTAATTCACCGTATTTTTTCGTTAAATGATTCAATTTTAAACCCACTACATCCTCCCCCTTCACTAAACAATTTTGAATGTTTCCCATTTATTTGTAAAGAGATATTTGTTCTGAAAAAAAAGATGCTACCTTTTCACAGCAAGATAGCATCACTTGTTAGAAAAAGAATTATCTTTTATAAAGTTACTATTAGCTAGCAACAACGAAAGTTACGAGACCGCGCCCGTCATTTATCATTTGTCGTCTTTACGGGGAAGTCGTCCATGTTTTTTAGCTGCTTCGCGCAGCAAAAATTCAATATGCCCATTTACACTACGAAACTCATCTTTTGCCCAGCTTTGCAAAACATCATACAGTTCCGGATCGATTCGTAGAGGGAAGCTTTTTTTCTTAGCCATGAGGACCCCTCTTCAATTAGTATAAACTTCCAGTGTTAATGACAGGCTGTGTTGATTTGTCCGAAACAATAGCAACCATTAAGTTATTCACCATGTTCACTCTTCGTTCTTCATCAAGTTCGATAACATCATCCTGTTCGAGCTGTTGAATCGCCATTTGGGCCATACCGACAGCACCTTCAACAATCTTCTTGCGAGCAGAAATAATCGCAGCTGCTTGTTGACGTTGTAGCATCGCACTTGCAATTTCCGTAGAGTAAGCGAGGTGAGTGAGCCGAGCTTCGATCACTTCGACTCCAGCAACACGCAACCGTTCTTGCAGTTCAACCTGTAATTCATTCGAAATTTCTTCCGCATTCCCTCTTAGCGATAAACTGTCATCATCGAAATTATCATATGGATATTTCGTTGCAACGTGGCGAATGGCTGTTTCACTTTGAACCTTAACAAACGTTTCATAATTATCGACATCAAAAACAGCCTTTGCTGAATCAACAACTTTAAATACAGTAACTGCAGCAATTTCGATCGGATTTCCTTCTACATCATTTACTTTCATCTTTTTACTTTCAAAGTTGCGAACACGTAATGATACCGTTTTTCTAACTGTAAAAGGAATCGTTAAAAACAAGCCGCTTTCACCAATGCTACCGAGATATCGACCAAAAAATATAACGACAACGGATTGATTCGGTTGGATAATCGTAATCCCACTTCCCAAAGCCACGGCACCAATTAAAAGGATAATCGCTAGCGGAATACTTCCACTATAAAATAAATAAACACTTAAAGCTAAAAGAATCCCGATGAATAATACACCGACAAAACCATTTAGTTTCCAAGCATTTTTTTCGACCATCAGATGTCCCCCTTTTGTTAAATCATTTTTATATCATTATGATATCACTTTTGGGTTTAAATGTAAAAGTGTAATTACAGATACGAAAAGTTGTATGAACTATACGGTAATTTGATTTAGAGAAACCGCTTCGACAGAATCCTTCGCTATCCGCAGGCATTGCTTGGGTCTCAGAGTCATGGAAAACGACTTACTTAAGTGGAAAAAAACTTGTTTTTGTCGCGCAGTTTACACCAATAAAAAAGCCTGCCACCAAAGGCAAGCCATTCGAACTAACTTCGTTTACTCATGACACAATATACGCGAAAGTTACCATCACTATTATTCTCAATTCCAAATTCATCGTCTGGCTCTAGATAGAATACATCACCTTGTTTACACGAATGCGTTACACCGTTAATAACAAACTCTGCTTCGCCTTCATAACCGAGTACATACAAATTGTGTTCCGGATGTTTATGACTTGGCAACGTTTGATTCGGCTTAAGGCTAACTACAAACACCTTCTCACTATCACTTTTAAATAAATGGTGCATTGAAAAACTTTTTTCATTAAATGGTGCTTCCAATACTGATTTTTTCATGTTATCCTCCTTCAATATCCATGGGGGATGGAGGTCAAATGCACCTCCCAAAATTACTTAAGCAATTTTGGTCCCATTCGGAACTTTTTCATCCAAGGAAAGCAATACGACATCATCTTCTCCAGGAACACCGCCAAGCACGAGCACCTCTGATTTAAAACCGGCAATGCGCCGTGGCGGAAAATTGACGACCGCAACGACTTGTCTCCCAATTATAGTTTCCGGCTCGTATCGCTTAGTAATTTGTGCACTAGACTGTTTGATTCCAAGAGGACCAAAATCAATTGTTAATTTAATCGCAGGCTTTCGCGCTTCAGGAAAAGGTTCAGCGTGAGTTACCGTACCGACACGCAAATCGAGTTTTAAAAAATCATCTATCGTTGCCAAAATGACCCACCTCACTCTAAAGGATAATATTCCCTCTTGCCGCACATTTTAACACATACATGCTTCCGGGGAAATATAGCGATTCTAAACATTGAATACCCCATCCATATCTATGCTGAAGGAGATTTGTCATCAAATATTGCAATTTCACGCCATTTTCCAAATTTATAATAGCCTGTTGCAAACATACTGCTAATGACGAAACTAATTCCGATTCCGTACGCAATTCCGCTCGTACCGAGCCAATTTGAAAACAAGTAAGTCAATGGGACACGAAGCACCCAAAACGAAATTAGATTTAGCATTAAAATTTGAAACATAGCTCCAGCTGCGCGCACGACCCCATTGAGCACAAAATTAATCCCTAAAAACGGATAGAAAAACGCCACTGTCTTTAAAAACGCGGAACCGAATTCTATCGTTTGCTCATCTGAAATGAAGAGACGAATCAGAACGTCAGCCGATAAAAATACGAGTAAGCTAATCGAAAACGAAACAGTTAAAATGAGAACGAGACTCCGTTTCGCAATCTCATTGACTCGGTCCCACAAGTTCGCTCCAATATTTTGACCTGCCATGCTCGTTACTGCGGCCCCAAGTGTCGTAGCAGGTAACATGATCAAGCTATCGATTCGCTGAGAAGCTCCAAAACCCGCAACAACATCTTCACCAAAACTCGCCACAATCCCCATAATCGCTGCTACTCCACCAGAAATTGTCATCATTTGCAGTCCACCTGGCAAACCAAGTTTCATAATCGTTTTAAAATAATAAAATTCGGGTATGTACGGTACTGTAAAAGGTACTTTCCGATTTCTAAGCGAATGAATCACTCCATAAAGAAATGCAGCACCTTGAGAAACGAGCGTAGCGTAAGCAGCGCCTTCAATACCAAGGTTAAATGTATAAATAAATAACGGATCGAACACTGTATTTAAAATCACCGCAAGAAAAACGAAACGCACTGGAGTGCGACTATCACCAAGTGCTCGTAAAACCGTTCCAATAAAGTTATAGCCAAATAAAAATAAAATCCCTAAGAAATGAATTTGTAAATATGATTTTGCCATCGGCATGAGTACTTCTGGCGTTGACATTAGACGCAATATAGCCTCCGCAAAAAAGAAGCCAATGAGGCCGAATATGATCGACAATAAAAGATTAACAGTAACGAAAGCATTTAATGATTCTTTTAGTCGCTGTTCATCTTTTGCTCCCCGTGCTTGTGAAATGACGGTGAGTGTTGCCGTATTTAATCCGATAACGAAAGAAAGAACAGTAAAAATAATTGGACCTGATAACGATACGGCTCCAAGCCCTGTCGTACCGAGCAAGTTTCCGACCCATAGACTGTCAATAAATTGAAATGATGTTTGCAAGATGTTTGTTAGAAACATCGGTAATGCAAACATCACCATTTTTTTCAAAATACTACCTTGGGTAAAATCAAGATTTTTATCCATTCTGCTCTACCCTTCTTTAAGCGTTATCGATTCAGTGATCTTAATTCCTGCTTGAACAGATTGGACCATTTGGCAATTTCTTTTCGTGAGCCGAAGAACATTTTCCATCACTTTTTCATCCAACTGATTGCCTGTTACGATAAAGTGCAAATGAATGCTCGTCACCCGACCACGTGGGCTTTGTTCCATTCTCGTATTAATATCAATTGAAGAAAATGAAATCCGCTTTTTCTGTAAAATCGTTCGCATCACTTCACCGCTACATCCTGCAAGTGACGCCAGCATCAACTGAAAAGGACGAAAACCGTTTTCTGTCTCACTTGAAATATGTAACTCTCCAAACTTTGTCAACGTCGTAAAACCAGTTTCTGTCATCGTAAAATTCACAACGGACACATCCTTTCAATTATCTTAAGTTTACCACGTTTCAAACTTCCATAATTTATTAGGCATTTTAAAAAAAGCTAAACCGCTTTCGAATAAACTTATATAATATTCCGAGGGGTTCTCGAAGTGAGTTACTCTCGTTTGTACATACTACTCTATATGGAATTAAGTATATTTATTTTGTTCGCAATCATAGTCTAACTAAAAATAGCGAATAAAGGGAGTGTTCCACTTATGAAACTACGTTCAGAAATACCTGAACTTAACGGTGCCACAAAATGGTTAAACAGCAAAGTGACAAAAAACGATTTAATTGGAGAAAAGCCAACGCTAGTTCATTTTTGGTCAATGAGATGTAATCTTTGCAAGGAAGCAATGCCAAAAATAAATAAATATCGTGATGTTTATAAAGACAGATTAAACGTCATTTCCGTACACACTCCACGCTCGGAAAAAGATTTAAATATCAATGAGATAATACAAGTAGCAGAAGAGCATGACATAAGTCAACCCATATTTATCGATAACGAAATGAAGTTAACAGATGTATTCGAAAACGAATATGTTCCTGCTTATTATTTATTTGACCGTGAAGGAAAACTCCGACACTTTCAAGCTGGAGGCAGTAGTATGAAAACACTTTTTAAACGTGTTGAACGAATACTTAACGAAGGATAATGGAGATCACAAATTTTGCTCTCTTTTTTATTTTTGTAAAAAAGTACTTGCAATTGTTTGAAAGCATGATAAAATAAAATTAATGTTAAATGATATTAATTATAAAATAATTGATCCATTTTATTTATTTACTTGTTTTGGCTGTCACTAATCGGTGACAGCATTCCTATTTTATAGGCATTGAAGATGAAAATTATTCTCAATTAGAGAGGGTGAAATGAAAATGGAAGTTGCAAAAAAGAAGCAAAACATACAACGAGTTCCTATTTCTTTATTTCTAAAAAAACATTATGAAATGATTGCAGCGCTCGTTAGCGGTCTATTTATCGGTTTAGGCTTTTTGTTTTCACAATATGAGACCTTCTATTTTATTACTGCTTTCACTATAGGCGGTTATGCGAAAGCGAAAGAAGGTATCACTGATCTGTTTGTTCATAAAAAACTTAACGTTGAGATTTTAATGATTCTTGCCGCAATCGGCTCAGCCATCATCGGTTTTTGGGCTGAAGGTGCGATTTTAATTTTCATTTTTTCGCTTAGTGGAGCGCTCGAAACTTATTCTAAAAACAAAAGTGAAAAAGAACTCTCTTCGCTAATGAAATTACAGCCGCATGAAGCAACGTTACTCACTTCTTTAGGAGAAAAAGTAGTTCCTGTTACAAGCTTGAAAGTGAACGACGTCATTTTTGTAAAGCCAGGTGAACGAATTCCTGCCGATGGAACTGTATCCAAAGGACGTTCTTCTGTAGATGAAGCTGCCATTTCGGGCGAATCGGTTCCAATCACAAAGGAATATGGTGATGAAGTGTTCGCAGGAACCGTGAACATTAATGGAACATTAACGATTACTGTAACGAAAGAACAACAAGACACACTGTTTCAACGAATTATTACACTTGTCCAACAAGCACAAAATGAAAAATCACCGACACAACAATTTATTGAACGATTTGAAGGAACATACGTCAAAATTGTATTAATCGTCGTGTTTTTTATGTTATTCGTTCCACATTATGCATTTGGTTGGAGCTGGCAAGAAACTTGGTACCGTGCAATGGTACTTCTCGTTGTAGCCTCACCGTGCGCACTAGTCGCGTCAATTATGCCCGCTACGTTATCGAGCATTGCAACAGCGGCTAAAAAAGGGATTTTAGTAAAGGGTGGAAATTACTTCGAATCATTAGCCTCATTACGAGCAATAGCCTTTGACAAAACAGGTACATTAACAAAAGGAAAACACGAAGTAACGGACGTATTTACTCGCGAAAATATAAATGAAGACTTTTTACTGCAAGTAGCGGCTTCGATTGAAAAACAGTCGACACATCCACTTGCTTTAGCGATTGTTCGTTACAGTAAAGCAAAACAGATCCCATTGCTTCCTGTTACACAATTTACTGACTTTGCCGGTAAAGGAGTCGAAGCAATTATCAATGGGAAAAAGTGGCGACTAGGTAAAAGAAATTTTGTTGCAAATGAAGATTCGTTCGGAGAAAACGAAGCAAATCAATTCGAAGCTGAAGGGAAATCAGTTATTTTTGTCGGTGATAAAGAAGGAATTGCGGGACTTATTACCGTTAAAGACACAATTCGAGAAGAAGCAAATGAAGCGATAAACCAATTAAAAAAAGCAGGTATTCACACGATTATGATAACCGGTGATGGTGAAGGTGCTGCACAAGCGATTTCAAAGGAAGCAGGACTTGATCTTTATCTTGCTAATACACTACCTGAAGATAAGTTAATCGAAATTAATAAACTTAAAGAAAAGTACGATCACGTTGCAATGATTGGAGATGGAATTAATGATGCTCCTGCTCTCGCGACTGCTAACATTGGTATTGCAATGGGTGGTGGCACGGACATTGCACTCGAAACCGCTGATGTCGTTCTAACGAAAAACAACTTATTGAGGATACCAGAAGCGATTATCATTTCGAAAAAGATGAATCGAATTATTAAACAAAACATCTTCTTCTCAATCACAGTTATTCTTGTACTGATCGCGTCCAACTTCATGCAAGTGATCGACCTTCCACTCGGTGTCATCGGCCATGAAGGCAGCACGTTGCTAGTCATTTTAAACGGTCTGCGAATGCTGTCTGAATAACTGCAAAAGAGACACAGGATCCGAATCCCGTGTCTCTTTTTCACTTGTCTTTCACACTTTTTTTCTAAAAAAATATTATGAAATTAAACCCATTCTCATCGCTTCTGCTATCGCTTGGGCACGATGTCTTGCACCCAACTTTTTCATCGCAGAACTAATATAATCACGAGCCGTAAACTCACTTATACCCATAATATCTGCCATTTCCTTCGTACTCCATCCATCTGAAAGTCGTTCCAACACTTCCACTTCACGCTTGCTAAGCCGTGCACCTTCTTCCGTAAAATACTCTGCTGCGATCACATTCACTCCTAAACGAAAATATTCCTCTATCGCGTAAATTGTTGACTCGCTTATCGGCTCGACTCCATTATAACCATCGATTAAAACACAACCTAATACAAGTGGTCCAAACCATAACGGTACAACGACCAAAGACGTCAGTTTATACTCTTGAATATATTGAATTGGGAAGTTCTCTTTCGTATCTTTCATCACAATGTATTCTGCTCGTTTATTTCGTATCGCTTCATAAACAATTGGAATATCACGAATATCTTGTCGAATATGTTCCATTGAAAAAATATTTCCATCTGAATGTATTAAAATCAGTCCCTCACCTATAAAATTAATCGGAGAATACGAAAAAAGTGATAACCTTGAAAAAGGAAAAAAGCGAAAAAAACCTTGTAAACCTGTAATAATCTTATCCTCTTGCCTTTCTAACTTTGATAACTTTTGAATAAAACGATCAACATTTGTGTCCAACATATTCAACCCTCCGAAGGAATCCCTACATTTTTAGGTATAGAACAGATGGAAAACTTGTATTAACATATAAATATGAATGTAAGCCCTTTCATTGGTGAGAAAATTCTAAAGGTTATAAATGATAAATTTATTATACCGTTTATTCTTTAAAAATTCAATCAATTATAAGGAGGATATTAGTATGTCAGAAGAACGTGTGATTATTACAACATCTGAAAGAGGAATTAACACAGACTCCCTTCCTTACCGTCTTTATCAGAAAGCGAAAAAATTAGGAATTTGGAACCCAGAGGACATTGACTTTAGCCGGGATAAGATTGACTGGGAAACAAAATTGACTGACGCTCAAAAAGAAGGTATTCTTCGCCTTATCTCTCAATTCCAAGCTGGTGAAGAAGCGGTTACACTTGATCTTCTCCCCCTCATTAACGTGATAGCAAAAGAAGGACGTCTGGAAGAAGAAATGTTTTTAACAACATTTCTTTGGGAAGAAGCGAAACATACAGAGTTTTTTAGACTCGCATTAAATGCAATCGGTGAAACTGGTGATCTTTCACACCATCATACAGGAACGTACAAATACGTATTTTACGAACTATTGCCTGAAACGATGGGTCGCTTGGAGCATGACAGTTCTCCAAAAGCTGTTGCTGAAGCCGCGATCGTCTACAACATGTTCGTAGAAGGAATTCTCGCGGAAACAGGCTACTACTCATTCTATCGTTCACTCGACGATCTTGGACTAATGCCTGGACTCATGGAAGGAATCAACCATTTAAAGCGTGATGAATCTCGCCATATCGGTTACGGTACGTACTTGTTACAACGAATCATTTCTGAAAATCCTGAGCTGTATGACCACATTATGCAGAAAATGATGGAAATGGCAGTTCTTGCAAACAAAGTCGTTAGCGAAGGTACAGAAGCAGCATTAGAAAGAGTCGGTGAAGAAGAACTAGACACTGATCCGGAAGAAACGAAGCGTTTTGCAGAAACTCAATTTAAAGCGAGAATGGCAGTTCTTCAAAGAGCTAAAGGCAAACACGTTGATGAAATTTATAAAACAAAAGCAGAAGAAGTCGGTGTTGTTGACTAATTTTCAATAATAAAAGCCGCAAAATGATCCAGACACCATTGCGGCTTTTTAACTTCTATAAACACATAAATTCAACTACTTTTAGACCACGTCCTGTAATCATGCAAGCTAACTAACAATTAATTCTATCTGGCTTCAAAATTTTTGAACAACATTAACAATATTTTTAGGAGGGATACTGTTGTCTACTCAAGTTGGTGTACAAACATACGATCTTTTTATAAACGGCGAATGGGTTCCGTCATCAAGCGGTGAAACATTTGATGTCATTAACCCTTCAAACGGTACAGTCGTTGCAAAGGTAGCGAAAGGTTCGAAAGAAGATGTCGATAAAGCCGTCGAAGCTGCACATGCTGCATTTGAAAATGCAGAATGGCGAGAAATGTCGCCAAATGATCGTGCTGACATTTTATTTGCAATAGGGAATAACATCGCAAAACACGGTCAAGAACTCGTTCTACTAGAAGCGTTAACTTCTGGTGGCACACTCCGTCGCGTTGGCGGAAATGACATTTTAATGATGGTTGATCTATTCCAACAAATGGCGAAATTTGTGAAGGAATATCCGTTTTCAGAAACACTGCCAGAGCCAATGTTTCCCGGACCAGCGCATAACTTCGTATGGCGTGAGCCGCTCGGAGTCTGTGCTGCAATTACGCCGTGGAACATGCCGATGCTTATCGCAACTTGGAAAATTGCACCTGCACTTGCAACTGGCAATACGATCGTCATTAAACCTGCAAGTAACACGCCCGTGTCAACGTTAAAGCTAGCAGAAATCATCTCCGAAGTTGTGCCACCGGGTGTGATTAATGTCGTTCCTGGTCCTGGCGGTGAAGTCGGAGAGTCACTCGTGACACACCCAAAAGTTGAAAAAGTAGGCTTTACAGGTTCAACAGAAGTTGGACGTCGCATCATGATGTTAGCATCTAGCACAGTTAAAAATGTAA
Source organism: Pueribacillus sp. YX66 (assembly GCF_041725775.1). Classification (NCBI taxonomy): domain Bacteria; kingdom Bacillati; phylum Bacillota; class Bacilli; order Caryophanales; family Bacillaceae; genus Pueribacillus; species Pueribacillus sp. YX66. The sequence continues at coordinate 32,759 of NZ_JBEUEL010000011.1, forward strand.
CACTTGAACTCGGAGGCAAGTCACCAAACATTATTTTAGAAGATGCTGATTTAGATCTTGCCATTCCAGGAAGTCTTTTCGGTGTATTTTTACACGCTGGTCAATTGTGTGAATCAGGAACAAGATTGTTCGTTCCGAATTCAATTTACGATGACGTAATCGATCGACTCGTTGCATTAACTAAAACTTTAAAAGTCGGACATCAACTCGATATGAACACATCTGTCGGTCCAGTGATATCACAAGCTCAAAAAGATACGATCCTTTCTTACATTGAAACTGGTAAAGCCGAAGGTGCGCGTCTCGTTTGCGGTGGGAAAGAAGCCGAGGTGAAAGGTGGCGAAAATGGTTTTTTCATTGAGCCGACGATCTTTGCGGATGTTACAAACGACATGAAAATTGCACAAGAAGAAATTTTCGGACCAGTACTTTCCGTCATTCGTTATGACACGGTTGATGAAGCGATCGAAATGGCAAACGATACGATTTACGGTCTAGCGAGCGGTGTTTGGACGCGTGATGTCAACAAAGCCTATGAGATTGCTCGAAAAATTAAAGCGGGTGTCGTCTGGATCAATGACTGGCATATGCTCCGTAATGATGCACCGTTCGGCGGTTACAAACAAAGTGGAATTGGTCGCGAAATGGGCAAATATTCACTTGATGCCTATACGCAATTAAAGCACGTTCATACTTCAATGGTACATGAACCTGAAAAACGTCGTGCATTCGGCATCTTATTTCCAGAAGGATAAAGATGAAACGACTTAACGTTTCACTAAGTAAAAAGGCAACGGCTTTTCTTGATGCTATTCAAGCTAAGATTGAAGATGATTTCGTTATGTTTATCGGTAGTGGTTGCTGCGATGGTCCAGTTCCTCAACTGTTTAAAAAATCAGAAACGATCATCCCTACACAGCATGAAATCATCTATACAGACAATCGACTAACAGTTTATTTTATTTTTCCAATGAAGTTTGTACCTACATTTCACTATACGATTGACTTAAAGACAAATGTGATAAATGACAGCCTTTCAATCGAAAGTCGATACGACTGTCAGTTCGTATTACGTACTGAACACGAAAAATGCTAACGCGTTATTTCTTTAAGAAAGAAGTCAAAAGCAAGAGAACAAATTAATATGCTTGTTATCCAAAAAAAATTGTGTCGAGGTGAATATAATGTCAACAACGTACTCCAACTTTGCGGCAACAACCGCAATACATAGCGGTGCACAAACGAGAGCAATGATTCCAGACCTTTTTCGTGGACTAGGTTCAAAGCGCGTCGTTCTTTTTAGTGACAAAGGATTAGAACAAGCAGGAGTCATTGAAAGAGTCGCAGAAATTTTTAAACAAACCCCACACGGAATTGGTCCAGAGCTAGTTGGAATTTTTACAGATATTGATCAAGATGCTAGCAGTGACTCAGTGAACAGAGCCACCCAATATGCTAGAGAAATGGCAGCTGATGGCCTACTTGCTCTTGGAGGGGGTAGTGTTATTGATGCGGTAAAAGGGGTTAAATTCTCACTTCATTATGGGGTGACAGATATTAAAGATATGATGCCAGGCGGAATTAACTACTTTCGATGGCCAGAAGCGCAAATGATCCCAATTCCACATATTACAGTACCGACAACAGCTGGAACAGGTTCTGAAGTATCTCCGATTGCAGTTATTTATAATGAAGAAGCGAAATTAAAAACGAATATTATTCATCCGTTTATTGCTTCAAATATGGCCGTTCTTGATCCAGATTTAACGGTTGGGCTACCACCGTTTATTACAGCGTTTACAGGCTTTGATGCATTAACTCATGCCATTGAAGCGTTATTTTCGCCAAAAGCTACACCGTTTACTGATGCATATGCACTACAAACGATTCGCATGATTCCGAAAGCATTACCTGAAGCTGTCAAAAATGGTGACAACTTAAATGCCCGCATGGAAATGTTGCAAGCGAGTACGATGGGCATTACTGCTTTTAGCTTCTCACTAAGTGCAATCCCAGTTCATAACTTAGCACATGCATATGGTGCATTGTTCCGGATTCCCCACGGGTTGGCAAATGCTGTTTTCTTGCCACATGTGATAGAATCATTACCTGAGTTATACTTGCCAAGAATTGCTCTACTTTCAGAAGCGTTAGGTTTAGGAGTTAACAACCAATCACGCGAAGACATGCTCGCTGCAGTTGTTGAGAACATTCGAAATTTACAACAAGAATGTGGCTTGCCTAGTGATTTTGCTGATTACGACATCCCTCCAAAGTCGCGACAAATGATTGTGCAAGCAGTTGAATCTGACCCTGCGGGCATTAACTTTCCAATTCCATCGCACGTTATCGCATCAATTGGAAAGAAAGTTCGCGGTGAACAAGCAAAACAAACGACATAGTCCCAAAAAAGTCAGAGGTTAGAGGTCAAAACTTAGAGAAAAGATTTAGCACTTGGCAGAACGCCAAGTGCTTTTAATTTTTTTTATCGATGACTACGTTTAGGATCCCACCTAATAAAATGATAAATGCTGAAACATAAAACCAGAGCATAAGAACGATGACGCCACCTAAACTCCCATACGTTGCAGAATAATTTCCAAAGTTTGAAACATAAAATGAAAATCCATATGAAGCGATTAACCATCCTGCAGTTGCAGCAAACCCTCCAGCCATCACTTCTCGGAACTTCAAGCGTTTGTTCGGACCGATATAATAAAGAAATGTAATCACTAAAGAAATAATTGCAAAACTTAAAAGCCATCGAATCGCTTCCCACACGACTAGAAACCGATCCGTTAAGCCTAAGTGAATAAAAATAAATTCACCAATTACTTTACCGAAAACAGGCAATACGAGTGCGACAATGATAACGACAAGCATACCAACTGTTAATAAAATGGCTAAAAACCGTGAAACTATAAATGGTCGTGTTTCTTCAATTTCATAAGCATGATTAAGTGCTCGTATGATCCCATTAATAGCGTTCGAAGCTGTCCATATTGCTGCGATAATCCCAAATGATAAGAGACCACTTTTTTTCGAACCGAAAATGGCTGCTAAATTTTCATCTACAATTTCCATCCCTTGCTCAGGAAAAAAATGTCTAATAAGTTCAATAAACTCTTGTCCCGTAAACCCTATGATCGGCAACAACGATACAACAAAAATTAAAAAAGGAAAGAGCGACAGTAAAAAATAAAATGCTAACTGTGCAGCTAATTCTGTCGCCCTTACATATCGTATACGTTCAACCATTGCTTTAATAAATTGGGTTGTCTCCTCCATTGCCACAGTGAGATCACCTCAGTTTAATGCAGCTTTTGCAATTCGTCTCGCTTTCGTTCGTCTTGACTAATTCCTGAGTTTGAATTTACATGAACGAGACTGCTTCCTACCTCTTTCATCTCTTCCCCTGCTTCTTTTGCTGTTTGAATTATTTTTGTTGATGTTTCTCTCACATCCTCAATTTGTTCAAGCATATCTTGTAGCTGATTTGAAACTTCTTTAAAACTTCTTGTTGCTTGGTCAAGTCCACTTTTCACATTATTCATAAACGCTTGCGGATCTTGTCTAACTCCGTCTACCCAGTATTTAAATCGTTTCGTTTTCTTAGCCACATTTTTCCGAACGTTTTTATCAAACATCATGACGGAAATGCCTGTAATCATTCCAACAAATGCCCCTGTTAACAGTTTTCGGTTAAAGTGATTCCCTTTCATCTAAAATAAACCTCCTACGATATAACTTCGGTTTTTTTTACTTTACCCAGACAAAAAAGTTATAAACGAAACTGCGTCTAAACATTGTCAAATGCTTTTTCATATATACGGCACCTAAATGTAGGCATTTGAATACATTAATGGTGAATGAACAAGGAGGTTGAAATATAACTATGCCATATGTGGATAATTATTCCCACCCGTCTCATATACCGCATGTGTCAAAAGAACATTGTCGTCGTTACATCGATTATGCAGTTGAAATCAAGATGAGAGATGGGCGCTTATATCAAGCAATCCTAATCGACGTTGACGATCATAACGTCACAATTTTAACTTATGAATCAACTCAAAGTAGCCAGATGGTAAGGAATGAAAATGATGAACGATTTTTTGGACCACGCTTTTACCCAGGCTTTCGATTTCGCAGATTATTGCTCCCGTTAGCGGGGATCGTTGCATTAAGCACACTCCCGTACTTTACTGGGCCGTTTTATCCTTATCCATACTATCCTTACCCATATTTTTAACCTCTGTAATTAAGGACAGAGGTTTTTCTTTTTGCGCACACACGGTACGATTAAGAAAACAATCGGGTAGGGATTAGTATATAACGACATGAAGTACCTTCATTGATTCACTTGAAATATTACGTGCTGTACCAATCTAAATTTCTGTATAATTTTTATCCGCGCTATAAGTTTGCTTCTTGTTTAATTCTTTTAAGCAAAGCCTTGCATCCTCGTATAATTAGATCATATACTTCATCGAAGTCACCGGTAAAATACGGATCAGGCACATCTTCAAACGGTGCGTCTTCAACTAAATCGAGAAAACGTGTAACAAGTGATCCCTCTTTTGGTTGAATAACTTTTTGCAAATCGTGTAAATTTTGACTATCCATCGCAAGAATATAATCAAAAATTTCTCCGTCTTCACGAGCAATTTGTCGAGCCTTCATCCCTTCAGTCGGTATGCTTTTTTGCTTTAATAGTGTGACCGTTCCTTTATGCGGCGGATTACCAATGTGCCAATTGCCAGTCCCAGCAGAATCAACAGAAATTTTATTTTGCAGCCCTTCTCGACGAATTAAATCTCTAAATACAGCCTCCGCCATTGGTGAACGGCAAATATTTCCTAAACAAACAAACAATACCCGAATCATGATTTACCTCCATCATTGTTGTACTGAATCTAGTTTAACATAACTCGAATGAAGTCTCTCTTTCCTTACTTGGATAAATAGCAATCTTCCAAAATTTTTCCGTTTCATTCTTAAAGATGATATAAGAGCGAGTAGTAGGAGGTGATTAACCTCCGTCCTCTCACACAACCGTACGTACGGTTCCATCTACGGCGGTTCATTTAAGATTGATGACGCAAGAATTCATAACGAACATGTAGACTTCATGGCCCTCGGCTTGACCAATAGGAGATGTCGAGGGTTCGATGTAGTATCGGACTATTTGCAATTCACCAATACCTTTTCGACTATTTCCCCACTCACAGGCTTGCCAATGAGGCACTCCCAGTTTCATCAGGTTACGTATCTTTGTCTTTGGCTTTTTCCAAGCTTTCCATAAGCACATGCGAAGTCTTCGGCGTATCCAACCAGCGAGTTTTTCAAAGGTGGTTGCCGTGTCTGCCAGTGCAAAATAACTGCACAAACCCGTTAAATATTGGTTCAGCTTCTTCAGTCGATATTCCATCGAGTATGGCAGCTTTCTTGAAGTCATTTCCCTAACTTTCGCTTTCATTCGTTTTAGACTCTGTTTCGCTATACGTATTTTCGGCTTTCGTGATGGGGTGAAGCTGAAGCCAAGAAATTTCCGTCTCCAAGGACGGTCGACTGCTGACTTCTTTTCATTCACCTTCAAACATAGCTTTCCTTCGACAAAGCGTTGGATGCTCGTGGTCCGTTCACCCACTCGCTTCCTTCAGATTCCGCGTCACCGCGAAACCCTTGCGTTTAAGCTAACCACTACTTCTGCGTTCGTGGCTCGGGACTTGTACCCTGTGGATTACCCCCATGCCGGGCACACTAAAAAAAGAGCCGTTTCATGTCGAAACAGCTCCTACTATCACTTACTCGAGAGTACCTATGCCGTTACAAAGTGGGCAAGGGACAAGCTTTGATTCAAAGTCTTCCGTTACATCCTTCTCCATCAATTCAATTTCGCCGTTACCTAAACATTTTGGGCAGTCTCCCATTTTGAACCTCCTGTTCACTATTTTGTTATAGTACAGTTTTTTATGTTTTAAATTATAATATAACAGTGTAAGCTACAATGCAACTAGTTTTTAAATAAATTCCAAATTTCTTATTCGCATCTAACTGTACTTTTATGTTACGATGGACTCAGAACTCATCGTTCTATTTACAAGCACGAAAATTTACTCGTTAAGGAGTGTTAATATGGCTATCAATCTTGACAAAAGTCCAATTATCGAAATGACGGAAAAGCTATGTGCAGCTATTTTGGAGCAGCCTGAATATAAAGAGATTAATGAAAAAATTACTACGTTCTCACATGACACACATGCAAAAACACTATATCAATCGTTATATGAGCATCAAATGCGCTTACAACAAAAGCAAGAACAAGGGCTTCCAATTACAGAAGAAGAAACACATGCATTCCAAACTGAATATGAATCTCTGCTTGAAAATGAAGCTGCAAAGGGGTTCTTAGAAGCGCAACAAATGATCGAAGAAATCGAACAGACGATTAATAGTTACATTACAAATACGATTAAATTAGGTCGTGTTCCAAGACCAGAAGATTTCTTACAACATCAAGGAGGTTGCGCATGCGGCGGCGGAAGCTGCGGCTGTGGAGGTCATTAATTTTAAAAAACCGCTAAAAGTCGTCATTAGCGGTTTTTGCTTTATTTTTGGCTTTCAATTAAGCTTGGAAGCCAGTCACTTAAGTTTGTAAATGCATAGCCAGCCTTTTTCGCTTTTTCTGTTGACATCGTTTTAGTCCCATAATATCCGTATGGTGACTTTTCTAATCGTTTATTGCTCGTAAGCACCGCCTGTATTCCGACGATGTTTTCAATCATTGTTATCAAATCTTTTATTGAAATCATCCCTTCTGAACAAGCATTAACTGGTCCCGTCAATCTAGTTTCAGCAAGCCAAGCTAAAAAATCACCTGCTTCTTCAGACGAAATATAACTCATTTTCGAATGTTCATTCGGAACATAAAATGGTTTTCCACCTTTTATACGTTCGATGTGAAATGTTAATCGTTCAGTGTAATCATCGTCACCCATCACGATCGGAAATCGGACAGCAGTAACAGGAAATGGTGCTTTTTGAAAGAAATAAGCTTCGGATGCTCGTTTTCCTTCACTATAAGAAAAATCAGCTTGTCCTCCTACTGTTAACGGGTATGTATACGGATCAAAATCTGATTCCATAAATGGATCATCTTTAAATTCATCATATACAGCCATCGATGATGTGAAAATATATTGATCAACCTTCCCCAAAAAAACATGACATGCAGCTTTCGCCTCATTTGGCGTGTAACAAATTTGATCGTAAATTACGTCCCATCTCGTATCGGTAAACGTCTTGCGCAATGACGCTTCGGAAAATCGATCAACAACGATGCGGTTCACACGTTCTCCAAATGGATCTGGCGTTATTCCCCGTGTAGCAATCGTAACTGCATGACCTATCTCTAACAGCCGGGAGATTAACACTTTTCCAAAAAAACGAGTACCTCCGAGAACGAGAATCTTCACAATTGATCCTCTCCTTTTTAAAATTATATGTAACGTTATCTGATCATTTCTCTATTTCGTATTGTATAATCTTTAGTTAAAATCATAAACATCGGGATACACAGGATGTACAAGTTAACACGTCAACTAGATATAGAATATTTAAGTTAGCACAACCTGTGTAAGTCCGCTTGTTTCTCCTTATCTATCATATTCTTAGTTTTTTAAACATGGATCTGTTTTTCTCACTTTATACACTCGATACGTTAAACGGTGACGCAGTTTAGCCATCAATTCTTGATGTTCCACCCATATACGTAAAGCATGAAAGTCGAAACTTTGAGATAGCTTTAATTCCGACAGTTCCTCCAGTCCTTTTTTGCTATATTTATCACCGACATTCAACACTTGTACTTTTTCGAAACCTGCTTCTTTCATTTTGTCATACCATTCGTGCTCTGTCATGATTTCTTTTACCCCGTAAAAAGATTTAATTTGTTGCTCTTCTTCATCAGTTAATGTATCCTCTTTTTCTTTCGTCATCTCTATCGCAATGAGTTGCCCTCCATTTTTTAATACATAAAAGCATTGTTTTAGTGCTTTACTTACTTCTGTAAACGCGAGCACCGATTCAGCTAATACGTAATCAAACAGTCGTTCTTTAAAAGGTAAGTTTTCAGCCGAACTTTCAACTATTCGAATATCCAATCGATCTTGTGCAAAACGTGTTGCCGCTTTTTCAAGCATTTTTTTTTCAATATCAAGCGCGGTCACTTGACAACCGTAATACTTTGCTATGAAAGCAGCTGTTTGCCCTGTTCCGCATCCAAGATCAAGGATGTGCATCGACTTCTTAATCGGTTCAGCGGCTAACACTGCTTTTGTCAAAGGCAAACCACCCGGATGTGCACCTCCAATTCCAATATTTGCTAAAAACTGTAGATAATAACTCATCATCTCTCACCTTCTCCTTATTAGAGGTTGTTCAAAACATTCTGATGCTCGTAGAATGAAAAGAAATATTAACGTTCACTTCATTGTTTTTTTGAACATGCACGATTACCGTACAACATCATATGCTCGCAAATGTTTTACGCTCATTTTTTAAAAAAAGGCTATTTCAATACGATATTTTTTAAACTCGGGACAAATGCCTTTCCACTAGGTGAACATTTCACATATTGTGTAGTGATAACAAAAAGGGAGGTGGAATTATGAGTGGAGTTGGAGGAGGATACGGCGCAGGCGCAGGCTTTGCGTTAATCGTTGTATTGTTTATCTTGTTAATCATTGTAGGTGCTGCTTACGTCTGGTAATCCCTTTTTGACCTTAAAATGATGTTCCACTTTCAGTTGAAAGGAGAGGGGTTTTTATGGGTTACGGTTATGATTATGGCTACCCAGCTTATGGCGCACATGGTTGCGCACCTGTTGGAGGCTGGGGCGGTAACGCTTTCGTGCTAATCGTTGTGCTGTTTATTTTGCTTATCATCGTAGGAGCAGCTTACATCCGATAAGCTAACCTCTTATTAAAAATCTACTCTAATCACACGAATCCTTGCTTATTTAGGAGGTATATGAATGGGTGAAGTAGTCGGAGGATACGGCACAAGCTTTTCGTTAATCGTTGTATTGTTCATCTTGTTAATCATTGTAGGCGCAGCTTACGTCTACTAATAAAGAAAAACCGGGCGAAAACCATGCTCGGTTCTTCTTATAGAAGTCAGAGGTCAGAAGCCTGAAATTGAAGAAATCGGCGAAAATGCCGATTTCTTTTATTTCATATTGATAAATACACTTTTTATTTCTGTGTAGTTATTAAGTGCGTATGAACCCATTTCACGCCCACTACCAGATTGTTTAAAACCACCGAATGGTGAAGCCGCATCAAATACGTTATAGCAATTCACCCATACCGTTCCAGCTTGTAATTTGCTCGCTATATAATGAGCATTTCGAACATTTTCCGTCCATAAGCCTGCCGCTAGTCCATATGTCGTATTATTCGCTCGTTCAATTACTTCATCTAAATCTTCAAATGGCATTGCTGCAACGACAGGACCAAAAATTTCTTCCTTTGCAATCGTCATGTCATCTTCAACCGCAGCAAAAATTGTCGGTTCAACGAAATAACCTTGCTCAAATGGATTCGTTCCTCCTGTCAACAATTCAGCGCCTTCTTCTTTCCCTTTTTCGATATACCCGAGGACACGATTTTGTTGAACTTCAGATACGAGAGGTCCAATTTGTGTTGAAGGTTCTAATCCCTGACCTTGTTTTAAGTTTTTCGAATAGGAAACGAGGTCCGCCACGACATTGTCATACGCTTTTTTCTGAACAAAAAGTCGGGAGCCAGCACAGCATACTTGTCCTTGATTAAACATAATTCCCATCAATGCACCAGGAATCGCTCGTGATAGATCTGCGTCTGGCAAAATAATATTTGGTGATTTACCTCCAAGTTCTAACGTCACTCTTTTTACTGTATCTGCTGCCGTACGCATAATGTGCTTTCCGACAGTAGTCGAACCAGTAAACGCAATTTTGTTTACTTTTTCATGAGAAATTAACGCCTCACCTGTCGTTTTTCCAAAACCTTGTACGATATTAACGACTCCGTTAGGAAAGCCTGCTTCTTGAATGAGCTTTGCGAGATAAAGCGCAGAGAGCGGTGTTTGTTCCGCTGGCTTTAAAACAATTGTACAACCCGTAGCTAATGCCGCACCGAGCTTCCATGCTGCCATTAAAATCGGAAAATTCCATGGAATGATTTGCCCAACAACACCGACCGGTTCGTGGCGTGTGTAGTTGAAATACGGACCGTTAACCGGAATCGTTTGGCCAACAATTTTTGTTGACCAACCAGCATAATATCGAAAGTGTTCAATAGCCATTGGAATATCAGCATGCTTTGACTCATTGATCGGTTTTCCATTATCAAGCGTTTCTAATTGGGCTAATTCTTCAAGGTTTTCTTCCATTAAATCAGCTAATTTGTATATGAGACGACTTCGCTCAGATGCATTCATTGTTGACCATGGTCCATGATCAAATGCTTCTCTTGCTGCTTCAACCGCACGGTTCACATCTTCCGCTTCCGCTTCATATACATGAGCCAGGACTTCACCAGTTGCAGGATTTCTCGTTTCAAACGTATTTCCGCTTACCGACTTAACCCACTCACCATTGATGAAAAGCTTCTTCGTTCCTTTTAAAAATTCCGTTACTTTCGGCAAAAGTTCAATTGTTTTTTCCACAGGCATCCTCCTTTTTTAATTTAGGACAGTAGACGTAAACTGGGGCAGCACTCTATAAAACTATATGTATTGGATGGTATCACCTCCATTTTAGAAACAATATATGATGTTACTCTACAACTCTATATTCCTCGTGACGTAATACCTCCCGATCCTTTTCAAGTTTCAAAGACTCAAATTCTGGCATAATCGTTAAGTCAGCGACAACTGTATTTTGTAAAACGGCAACTACTTTGCCACGCATCCCGTCACGAAACGAAATAATATTCCCCACTTTGGCAACTGTCATCGTCTTAACCCCCTCTAAACATTTGATTTACGTAAATTGTACTATGTTTCTCGCCTTTAAGAAAGCGTTTTCTTTTTTTAAAAATCTATACAACTCTGTTTTCTTTATCTATACGCAAACTGCTCCCAATGTATGTTTGTAAACAGAAACACCTATCGTCTTTGTCTAGTTCGTAGATTCAAACGATAGGTGCTCTCTTTTCAAGTTAATTATTCTCTAATTCCTGTAAAAACGTAAGATTAATCATCCCTTCAATATCATTGTTAGAGATATATTCAGCTTCTAAACTAATGTCAGCCATTTCTTGAATGACCTGTTCATTGACTGCTGTCGTTACTTCTAGTTTTGCAAAAGCTGCTTCAAGTTCATCTTTGTTCAATTCTTTTCCTGTTAAATCTTTAATATGCTCCATCACGATTTGCTGAGCCTCTTTAGGGTTTTCTTGAATGAAATTGACAGCTTTAATATGAGCTCGTAAGTAAGCTTTTACATTGTCTTCATTTTCAAGAAATGATGCGGACGCAGCAACAACTGTATTTGTTGATTCTTTACCCCAAGCAAATTCATCCCAATCGAGTAAAAGCGTTCCGTCTGCTTGTGTTTCAAGAATATAGCCCCATGGCTCTTGCGTCGCAGCCGCGTCAACTGAATTTTGCACAAATAGAGAAACAGTATCAGCAGGAGCAGCGGCATGCATTTCGACCGTTCCACCGTTCGAAGTTGGTTTTAAATTAACGTTTTGCAATGCTTTTCGAAGCATAACGTCTTGTGTGCTCCCAATGACTGGAATCGCAACACGTTTCCCGTCTAAGTCTTCCAAACTTTGAATCTCACTATTTGTATTTGCTACGAGTACTGCCCCACCATTTACCGCTCCGGAAATAATATGAAACTCAGGATTTTTTACATAAAAGTTTAAGAGCGGTCCCGGTCCAACCGTACCAACATCGATCGCATCTGTAGCCATTGCTTCCATAAACAACCCGCCGTTAGGTACCGTTTGAGTCGTAATTTTAGTTTTTTCTCCAAACTCTTCTTGAAAATAATTTTGTTCAAGGCCAACGATCGTTGCAATGTGAGTTAAATTTGGGAAATACCCAATGCTTACTGTATTTGAATCAGACGAAGCCTTATCGGAACTACCACATGCTGTAAGCACTCCTATGATTAAAATACTTGCAATGATAGAAAAAATAAATTTTCTCATTTCTTTTTCTCTCCTTTTTTAACGTGTCATTCACTATCGTTCAAACGGGTGCTAGAAACCTTTATAAATCTCACTTTACACTTGACTGACTCCCCATTTTCGTTGGACATTTTTTTCTAACTTTAAGAACACGACATTATCCATAATCGTTCCGATAATAGCAATAATGATCATGACTGAAATGACGAGATCCATTTGACCAAGAGAGCGACCTGTTTCTAACAAATACCCGAGTCCACCGCCAGCTCCGAGCAATTCTCCCGCCATTAATGCTCGCCATGAAAAAGCCCAAGCGATACGTAATCCTGAGATAAGTTGTGGAACAGATGCTGGTAAAATGACGGTGCGCAGAAAATGCATTCCCGAAGACCCGTACGTTTTTGCGACACGTTGGTAAAGTTGAGGAACATTTTTAAAGCCTGATGTAGCACTAATTGTCATCGTCCATGTCGCTCCTATCGTTACGATAAACAAAATGGATAAATCGTTTAATCCAAACCAAATGATCGCAATCGGGAACCAGACGATACTCGGAATCGATTGTAACGCAGTCACGACAAAGCCGATTGTGTCTTCCATCAATTTAAAGCGCCATATGAGATAGCCAAGAATCAGACCAACAATAATAGCAATTGCAAATCCAATTAGAAGTCTACTCATACTTTTACCGATCGCTTCTAAAATTTGCCCATTGATTATCCCATTAAATAATGTTTCAAAAACTTGTGTTAAAGAAGGAAACATAAAGTCTGGGAGACTTGAAAGTCTAGATGTGATTTCCCATATCACCGCTATCATCGCGATGAAGATGATTCGTCTTAAAGCTGTAGTCATCACCCATCTCCTCCTTTAATACTTTTTCAATTTCCTCTTGCAAAATCGCAAGCACTCGTTGCTCAACATTTAGGGTTACACTATCAGGCATCACGCCACCTTTCATTGTCGGTACTGGAACGGTTGCTTTAATTCTTCCTGGTCTCGTTGCAAATACAACAATTTTTTCTGATAATAAAACGGCTTCACGAATGTTATGTGTCACGAAAAAGATCGTCACTTTTGTTTTTCGCCAAATATCTAATAACTCTTGATGCAAGACCATCCGTGTTTGTTCATCAAGAGCAGAAAATGGTTCGTCCATCAATAAAATATCAGGTTCCATGACGAGTGCTCTTGCGATCGCAACGCGCTGTTTCATTCCTCCTGATAATTGATGTGGATAAGCATGAACATATCGGCTTAAATGAACCATTTTCAATATTTCTTTCGCTTTCTCTTCCGCTTCAGATTTCGGTATTTTTTTCAATAATAATCCATACGTCACGTTATCAAGAACTGTCAACCACGGAAATAAACCTGCCTCTTGAAAAACAACAACTCGTTCTGAGCCCGGCTTTTCAACTCGTTTTCCAGCTACTTTTATTTCGCCACTATCGGCTTTTTCAAGTCCTGCTATTAAATAAAGTAGTGTCGATTTTCCACAGCCTGATGGACCGACAATCGACACAAAGCTTCCCTTTTCAACATGAAGATTTATGTCATCTAACACTTTAACCTCTTGATTTCCCTCTTGTTTAAAACTTTTGTGAATCCCGTCAATGGTTAAGTACACGATGTCACCTCATTTTAATTCCGAGTAAATATATATGTTTATATTTATAGATATTATGATTAATCCGATTAAAATTGTCAACTATTAAAATGAAATGTTATTTGACCTTATTAAAAGATCGGCAGGTGACATGTATAAAAAAACTGCTAACAGATGAAGTCTGATTGGACCTGAAAGTCATCTGGCGGAGTCAGTCGTGACGGCTCTAGTCAAAAATCTAAAACAAAAGGCGATGGTAATGAAAAAGGAAAATCAGCTCAAGGCGAAAAACTTCCGAAAACAGCAACCCGCCTACCTGCGCACATGCTAATATTCTTACGCTGCAGAAGCGCAATCGAATAATCTACCAAAAGCTAGAATTCCACGTTCCCTTTGCCGAAACGTGGAATTCCTTTTGTTTATTGCTGTACTAAAAGGTGTAATTTTTTGGAAAAAAAGGGCTGTCACAGAATCTCATTTTCAATGAATTTCTGGACAGCCCCACCAATTACGATTTCCATTTGTTGCTTTCCCATGTAATGCTTACGCTTCCATTCATTTTCTTTAATGTAGCTACGTAGTTTTGTTTTGATTTCTTCAGTTAAGACTCGTTTTTTGCCTTGTCTCTTTTTGTAAGCGGGTAGCTTTAAAATCTCTTCTGTAAACGGAAGGTTACGCACATCCTCCTCTTTACTGTTCTCAAATTCTTGAATATATTTCGCAACTGTATTCCGTGATTTTTTCATCTTTTTGGCAATCTTTCTTTTACTCATCTCCTCTAGATGTAATTGGATAATCGTTTGTTTTTCTGTCAATGTAATCACTCCTGAATATCCCCCTAACTAGAATCGTTAGGGTTATTTTCTATCAAGAGTGGATCAGTTTTCAATTGTCATGGTGGATCACTTTTAAGTTATCATATACAACTTTGAATAAATCTCGCTCAATTTCTTTCAATGTTGGCCAATTCATGATATCTTTTTTCATTAGAGACTCTCTCCTTTTGGTTTGGTGTGCAAACTTAACCATATAAAAAGAGAGTCTCTTTTTCATGTTTTTAGCTTTCTATCCTACCGCGCTATTGAATGGAGAGGTCTTATGTTCTCCCACAAACATTTTACTCATACACGCGAACTGTGCAATTCCGACTTCCTGCTCCGACTACAGCCACGTTCTTTATCATGATCAAATCCTCCGTTGAAGTTGAATGCAACATAGATATTTTAACACGGAAAGCATCTTTACATTTTTTAGAAACCTAAGTTTTTCCAACGTATAATTTACCGTTTCTAGCCAAAATTAAAACTATACACAAGTATTGATTTCATTTAGGAGGCAAGCAAATGGCATTGAACGTAACCCAAAAACTAATAAAAAGCCACCTCCTCTCAGGAAAGATGGAACCCGGAGAAGAAATTGGCATAAAAATCGATCAAACATTGACACAGGATGCAACTGGAACGATGGTCATGCTTGAGCTTGAAGCGATGGGTATTGAACGTGCGAAAACAGAAGCTTCAGCACAATATGTCGACCATAATATTATTCAAGAAGATAGCAAAAACCCTGATGACCATTTATTTTTGCAAAGTGCAACACGACGTTTTGGGTTGTATTACAGCCGTGCTGGGAATGGCGTCAGTCATCCCGTACATATGCAACGACTTGCAAAGCCAGGAAAAACGTTGCTCGGCTCCGATAGTCATACATGTGCAAATGGATGCATGGGTATGCTCGCCATTGGTGCAGGTGGAATTGACGTTGCGATGGCCATTGCTGGTGAACCATTTTACGTAAAAATGCCAAAAGTATGGGGTATTAAATTAACAGGCAAGTTGCCGGATTGGGTAAGCGCCAAAGATGTGATTCTAGAGCTTCTACGTCGCCACGACGTAAAAGGCGGAGTAAATCGAGTAATTGAATATTACGGTCCAGGTTTAAAAGAATTAGATGCGATGGATCGTCATGTGATTGCGAATATGGGAGCGGAATTAGGGGCTACCGGAACGGTGTTTCCATCTGATGAGGAAGTTAAACGTTTCCTAAAAGAACAAGGGCGTGAGGAAGACTGGATCGAACTCGTTGCTGATGGAGGAGCAACATACGACGTTGAGGAAGAAATTAATTTGTCGGAATTAGTACCATTAATTGCAAAACCATCTAGTCCGGGAAATGTCGTACCTGTAAGCGAGGTTGCTGGGGAACCGATTTACCAATCATACATTGGCTCATCAGCAAATCCTGGATATCGTGATTTTGCGATTGCTGCTGAAATCGTAAAAGGAAAACGAATTGCAGAAAATGTTTCATTTGATATTAACCCGACATCAAGACAAATGTTAACCGATCTCGTGAAAGAGAGCTATATCGCAAGTTTGCTACAAGCGGGAGCGCGACTTCACCAAGCAGGGTGCAATGGTTGTATCGGAATGGGACAGGCACCTGCAACAGGCAGAAATAGCTTGCGTACGACACCACGTAACTTCCCAGGTCGTTCGGGTACGCGAGAAGATAGTGTCTTTTTATGTAGTCCGGAAACTGCGGCAGCTTCAGCTCTAACTGGTGTGATAACAGATCCGCGTACACTCGACATGAAATATCCAAAAGTGAAAGGACCAAAAAATCCGACGATTGATGATAAATTGTTACAAGCCCCGCTTCCTCCTGAAGAAGCGAAAAAAGTCGAACTTGTAAAAGGACCGAATATCGCATCAATCCCTAATATGGATGCGTTGCCAAACGAATTAGAAGTGCCAATCTTATTAAAAGTTGGAGATAATATTTCAACAGATGAAATACTTGCAGGCGGTGCCCGTGTTCTTCCATACCGCAGCAACCTTCCAGAAATCAGCAAATTTACGTATGAAATTGTTGATGAAACGTATTATTCACGAGCGATGGACATTCGCCACCAAGGCGGACACGCAATCGTTGGAGGTTTTAACTACGGTCAAGGTTCCAGTCGTGAACATGCTGCTCTTGCACCGAGGTATCTAGGGCTAAAAGTAGTTATTGTTAAAGACTTTGCTCGCATTCATTGGCAAAACTTAATTAACTTCGGAATCTTGCCGATTACGTTTGTCAACGAAAAAGATTATGACAAGCTCGAACAAGGTGATGTACTACAAATTAAAAACATTCGACAAACAATTCAAGAAGGAAACGAATTAACCGTTACCATTAAAGATAAAGGACATATGTTTCAAGTAAGGCACACGCTATCTGAAAGACAAGTCGACATTATGTTAAAAGGTGGCCTTATTAATTTAGTAAAAGATAAACCAGAACCGTTTTTTATAGAAGTGTAATCATTGAAAATAACTTCTTAAAACAAGGAGGGACACTAATATGGGTGTCAATCGTGAACACATTTGCAAAGCTTGTGACGGAACCGGTATGCTTTCTGATGATGAAAATTGGAAATACTCTTGTTCCGTTTGTGACGGAGAAGGAGTAGTGATGCCTGGTGAAAGCACATCACCATCCGCCCCCCTCTCAGTCGATGAAATGAACCGCTACTTAGACTAAAAATTGTGTGGCTGTCTTTTCGGGACAGCCTATTTAAATAAAAAAATAATTTCTTACAAACAATAGTGCTACACAAAAGAGAATGAAGCTACTCCCGAATACAATGTCCATTCTCGTCCACGGTATGACATAATAATAACTCCGTTTCCGACTGCCATCAAAACCTTTTGACTCCATCGCAATAGCAACCCTTTCTGCCTTTCTAATCGCACTTGAGAGTAATGGGATAACGTATCGTTTTGTTTCTTGCAATCGTCCTTTGAGTCCACGTAATTCACCTAATCCCCGAATACGATGGGCCGCACGAACTTGTTGCAATTCCTGTCGAAACATAGGAAAAAAGCGATAAGCTGCCATCATTCCAAATCCGAACCGCGGTGAAAGTTTACAATGCTGGATAAGACTTAACATAAACTTCGTCGGCTCTGTTGTTAGCACAAATAACAAAGACCATGAAATAAAAACAAAAGAACGAAGACCAAGCGATATACCGATCATCAAATTCTCTTTTGCGACAGGCATACTGCCAATATAAAATAAAATCGTTTCCCCACGCTCACTAGGAAAAGCAACATTAATCCAAACAAAACTAAACGCAAATAAACTAAACGGCAACAACAGAAGAAACAAGAAGCGTATAGAAACCCCACCAAAAATTGCTATCACACTTATCGTCAAAACGAACAAAATAAGCGGTGTCCATGGATCAAAAATAAAAATCATCATAAAAATAACTACAAAAACACAAATTAGCTTTAACGTCGGATTGACTCGTTGCAAAAAGTGATTACTTTTTTGGTAATGTTCTAACATATGTACGCCTCTCTTCAATACTTTTCATCCATCGTTCCAATGTAAACGAAAGTGGGACAGTAATTGACGACTCGTGTAATTTATCTTCATTCATAAAAAATGAAACGACATCGCCTGCATACCTAATTGAGCCTTCACGTAGCAAAATTACGTTATCAGCATAGCGATATACTAAGTCCATATCATGCGTAATCATCATAATCGTCTTTCCTTCGGCTTGAAGGTTAACTAGCAGTTTCATAAGTGCTTCTGTATTTACACCGTCTTGTCCAAACGTTGGTTCATCAAGAATTAATAACTGCTGGTCACTGATGAGCATTGTTGCAACCGAAAGTCGTCGCTTTTGTCCTTGGCTTAACGTAAACGGGTTTTGTTGGCGCTGATGGACAAGATGAAAAGTCTTGAGCATTTCATCAACGCGTTTTTTCCGCGCATTTTCTTCCCAACCTAAAATTTTTAGACTGTAAGCAAGCTCTTCTTCCACCGTGTCACAAATAAATTGATGTTCCGGATTTTGAAACACAAAGCCAATTTGTTGCATAATTTCCGATGTCCTCAACTTCGTAACAGGGTACCCATTTAAATAAATATTTCCACTAGTCGGCTTTAAAAGACCGACAATAAGTTGTGCAAGCGTGCTTTTTCCTGTGCCGTTCGGTCCGACAATCGAAACAAACTGACCCGCTTGAATGGAAAAATCAATTTTGTTCAAAATCGACCGATCAGTATAGGCAAATGTAACATTACAAAACTGCAAAATGGGACTCGCTTCGTTATGCTGATTTAACTGTTGCTGCTCATCCACAAACTTATAATCAGCTTGTAATTCAAAACCGAACTTTTTACATTCACGCTCCCATTGTTCTAATGACAATGGAAATTTATCCCATTGAAACCCTTGCTTTTCAAGTTTTTTTGCTGCTTGACAAATATACGGAACCCAAATTCCTTGTTTCACAACCGTGTCATACTCATTCATAAAAATTGTACACGGATCGTCATCAAGTATAATCTGTCCTTCATGATCAAGCATGATAATCCGATCTACATGAGGTAACAAATAATCAAGTTTATGCTCAATCAATACTAATGTTTTACAATACTCTTTCGCTAGGGACAATAACAACGAAAAAATTTCATCAGTACTCATCGGATCTAAATTTGCAGTCGGTTCATCTAAAATAAATAAATCGGCATCCATCGCGATCAAGCAGGCAATCCCTAATTTTTGCTTCATCCCCCCGGACAGCTCTTTTATTTGCGCTTTTCGCCATTCTGAAAGTCCAACGATTTCTAAACTTTTTTCTAGGCGTACTTCCATCTCAGCACGTGACAAACGCAAATTTTCTAAACCGAACAAAATTTCATCTTCAACCGTAAGCATACAAAATTGTGTGTCAGGATCTTGAAAGAGCATGCAAATACGCTCACTCAGTTCACGCGGTGTTTTCTCTATAATTGAGGAACCTAGCATCTCTACTGAACCATTCATTTCTGCTTCAATCGTCCTTGGAATGATGCCATTAAGCGTTAAAGCAAGCGTGCTTTTCCCTGCTCCGCTTGGTCCTAGAATCAAGATGATTTCACCTTTATTAATTGATAAATTGACCCTTTCCAGCACACGCTTGTGCTGAAAAGGATACTGAACCGATACATTATCCATCGTGAGAAATTGCATTCTCTTCCATCCTTTTTTTCTGATTTATTCTTCCTAAAGCAAAATTGTTTAGCACACCGGTACGGCTAAGTGCATCTGCAATTTTTTTACTTCCCCAACCGGCTATAGTTGCACCACTAATAAGCATGGCACCAACCATAAGTACCCGCACACCATATGCAAATTCGCTGTAACCATGAATGAAGAAAAACGTCAAGTAATTCGCAACCATACCAAACATTCCGGCTAACATTAAAACAGGTAGACGATAGCTCCGATAAAGAAAAAGAGCGAAGGTAAGTTCAGCCCCGAGCCCTTGTGTAAAACCGACAATAAGAATAACTCCTGCATTTACAGAACCGACTAGCACTTCTGTTCCTGCCGCGATCATCTCCGCTAAAAGCGCAACCCCTGGCTTGCGAATAATATAGGCACAAAGGACAGGTGCCATAATCCAAACGCCTGAAATGGCTCCATGTGCAATTGGACCGAAAATGCCTTTAATAAATTGACCAAAAATAATCCAAGCGAGATACAGTACACCAAACACAACAGAAATTGATGCAATGACAACTATCTCCCGTAGATTCATAGTTTTTGAACGTTGCAACAAATCCCCCTACTTTCTATACTTTTGTTACTTGTTTTTGTAATAGCCAATTGTGACCGGTGTAAGGCATATTAAAAAACATATATTCTAGCTCACTGCTAATGATAAAATGCTTTTTCAAACGCTCCTTCTCTTCTTCTGACGCTGTTTTTGTAATTTCATCAAACTTTTCCAAATACACGTAAATTCTAGGTTCAGTTTACGCTCCGTAAAACGTAATCCATTCATAGAATAGATAATCTTTATCAGGCTGAAACTCTTCAATTAATCTTTCACCGATATATAAATACACCCATGAACATGGTAACGTAACTGCGATCATTTCCCCTCTTGAGAAATATGGAGCATGTATGTTGTATAATGCTGTGCGATAGGAGCTCCTTATAAATCTTCGTATCTTACTTTTGTAACTTCACAGAAGTTATTTTGCAGGTGAGTTTCTTCACTTAAGATAGAACAGATACTCGTATTAAACATGTGTTGTACACTTTTCCATCCCTAACGGATGATAGCGAATTATCGCATTTAAGTACTCATAATCTTGTTTAATATAATGAATATGTTGCTCTTTCTTCAACTCTCCTTTCCCGATTCCTTGAACAAATGGATGCTTGTAAGTCGCTTCAAAAAAATAATCTGCTTCTTTCCATCTCATTCCCTTTTCCTCCCTAATTTTTTAGAAAACCCACTAAAAAAAGAGCCACTCCGGAAGGGAGCGACTCTACGTATATCGTCTAAATCAGTATTCATTAAACCCACGCACACGTGCACATCACAAAATTGGGCAATGTAATACATAACCTCGTCGACTCCACTTCCCTACGCTGGTACTAACCAGATCAGGTTCAAAGGGATCAAGACAACGTCTTATCTCAGCCAGAACGGCACCCCTAGTGGATTTCCTATTCAATTACTGCCAAGTCTAGCACATCCTTTTAAGAACGTCAAAGATGAATTTGAATTTTTCTGCTTTTCAGTACAATTGAACTAATGGAGAAACTCACTGTAATCTATTAGGTGGCAATGTTAGATTACAATGTTGAATTTCTTTAAAAATATCTTCACCCTCAGGCGTTTATGATTGCTGCTTCAACTGCCCCGTCTGAATGAGGTGTATAAGTCGTTGAATATCTTCTTTTGTCGCTGATTGCTTTTTTTGCTTTAACGTATAACCAATTTGTCCATTTGATTCGATTGTCGCATATTGGACATCAGCAATCGAACTGATCCCCGATTGAAGCAACTGTGCTTCCAATTGATCGACGGTTAGACGAAGCTTTTTTAATTTTTTTCGTCTAATGCCCCGTTTTCAATGACAGGTACTGCTTTCCCCCTAATTAATGACTCGGACTTATTAAAATTTAATCCAATTAATTCAGTTACGACTAAACTTGCAACGAGAACACTAGTAAGAGAAAAGTTGGCCATAATCCATTCCCAGTTATCGGTTGAATTAATAGCGTGCCTAGTGCAATCATAATGACCGTTTGTGGTATCGTCATTTGAGAAATTGACTATTCTACCCCCAAATCGTTACAAAACAGTCGCAACGACAAAAAAAGCGACGTTTGCCATGTTTAGATTCTCCTTATACTGACGACGTTACCTTTTATTGTCCAACTGTGGCAAAATCATATGCATGAAATGTCAGAAAAATACCGTGTAAGCTTTTTCAGTTCATCCACTTTTGTAACGTCTGTTGGTTGCATCGGAATATAAATTTTATTAAATTTCGAAAATCGTATTTCAATTTCATGAAGATACTCTTTTTCCTGCTCTCTTCTTTTTGCTAAAAATTCTCCATCTACATCTTTTGGCAAAACTCGATTCACAATTAAACTGCCTATCGATATATGATGCTTTTTCAATAGATTAATCGCTTTTTCGGTCTCTAAAATTGGTAGCCTTTCTGGATTTAGTACAAAGTAAAAAGACGTCCGGTCTCCATCTAAGAGCCAATCTTTCACTTGCGAAAAACGCTCCCTGCGTTTGTACAACAAATGGTACACATCATCGACCCGTTCATCTCGTTCTTGAACTCCTGCTATATTGTCTAACATTTGCTGCATCTCCTGTGACTTCTTACGTTGCGAGAGCATCCCGTCCATCCACACTTCCATTATTTCAGGCAATGAAAGTAAACGTAGCGTGTGTCCCGTTGGTGCTGTATCGAACACGACGTGAGCATATTCTTTTTCCGCCTCCAACAGAATTTTCGTAAATTCATCAAACAATGCTGCTTCTTCCGCACCAGGAGATACCGCCGCAAAATCAACTTGACGCTCAACCTCTTTTCTCAGATCAGGAGCAGTTAACCTCTCCAAATTTTGTTTCACTTCGTTGAGGTAGCGTTCCACCGCCTCAGATGTATCTAATTCATGTATGCGCAAATAGGGGATAACTTCAGCCTTTCCGATTAAATCAGCCAATGAATGCGCTGGATCTGTCGATACAAGTAGAGTGCGTACTCCTTTTTCTGCTAGAGAAAAGGCAAACGTGGCGGAACACGTCGTTTTCCCGACTCCACCTTTGCCACCAAAAAACGTGATTTCTAATTTTCCAGTGTCCTTTACCGCTTCTTCTTTCTCCCTTTTTTTAAAAAAATTTAACAACAACGAAACCCGTCCAATGGAGATTTTTCCATTCCCATTCTTATATGCCATTCGTGAAAATCTTCCAACATAAACGGGAGAAGTTCGAGCGTATAAAAAGAAGCGGGATTCGGAAGCCCTAATCGCTCTGAATAAATGAGCAGCTTAAATAGATCATCTCTTTTTTGAATTTCACGTTTCATCGTTTGCCGATATGGTGTATAGTACATTTCCGTATAAAAGTGTTTTACATTGTCAGCAAAACTTTGGATTCTTTTCTTCATTGTACAAACTCCTTACTTACGTTGCAGGCGGGATTGGAGCTTGTCGCTCTCGTTTAACCGCTGCAACTCCTTCAAGAATAAGCCAAATGTTTAATGCAAGAATGAATGTGCCGACAATAACGAGTAACGTATTTCCTTCTTTTAAATAGTTAGAAATGTTAATAACCATACTCGTTGCGGTAGCTGTAACGACAACAATCAATGGAATAAGCGCATAAATGAACTTTCTACCTAGACGCCATAAAATAATCGTAATGATTAATAGCGATAAGCCAGCCGTCAACTGATTCGTCGTTCCGAACAACGGCCAAAGCACCATTCCGCCAGCTCCCGGGTTTGAGGGGTCAGCTAAAAAGGCAAGTGCAATACAACTTAATAGCGCGATAATAGTGCTAAAGTTTGCATTTTTTAACGGTTTAACGTGATATTGCTCTCCGATTTCCGATAAAATAAAACGCTGAAGACGCATTGACGTATCTAGCGTAGTCGCCGCAAACGCAACGACCATAATCGAAATAAACGTAGTCGCAATGATAGGAGAAATACCGAGATTCGCTAAAAAGCTCCCTGCACCTGTTACGAAAGCAGCTGTTCCTCCTGCACTTGCGGATGCCCACGAACCATAATGTTCGCTCCATGCTTCAAATGTTGCAAACCCAGCTGCTGTTGCCATAATTGCAGCAAGCGCAAGCATTCCTTCACCAACAGCACCAAAGTAACCGACGAAACGGGCGTCTGTTTCTTGATTCAACTGTTTCGAAGAAGTTCCTGAACTTACGAGTCCATGAAAACCAGAAATCGCCCCGCACGCAATCGTCACGAATAACAACGGAAGAATCGGTGGTGTCCCAGCCGGTACATTTGTGTTAAACATTGGTGCAACAAAGTCCGGTCTACCGATAAATAAACCGAGATAAAGAATGATTAACCCAAGAAACAGCATATGCGAATTAATATAATCTCGTGGTTGGAGTAACGTCCAAACAGGCAGTCTTGAGGCGATCGCCCCATACAAAAGCATAATAATGACCCACCATGCCGGTGATGGAAGCCCTAACATTGTCTCAGAAAGTGGTAACGGGAATTTCGCTCCAAGAAAAATAAACGTAAATAACAAAAGTAAACCGATGATTGAGGGCCAGAACAACTTTACTCTTCGCTTATACACTAAAAAACCAATCGAAATCGCCACAGGAATTTGCAGCCAATAAGGAAGAACACTTTCAGGAAAAGCAGTAAACAAATTAGCAATCGTAACTGCAAATACTGCATTGACTAATAGCAACAAAAAGAAAATAATAAGTAAAAATAAACCTTTTGCCCGTTTTCCAATCACTGAATTCGTAATAACTCCAACTGATTTTCCTCTGTTACGAACGGACGCCCAAAGCGTTCCAAAATCATGAATTCCTGCAAAAAAGATTGTCCCAAATACAACCCAAAGGAGGGCCGGACCCCACCCCCAAATCATCGCAATTGCAGGCCCAACAATAGGTGCCGCTCCCGCAACTGAACTAAAGTGATGTCCCCATAGGACAAACTTGTTCGTCGGCACATGATCAACACCATCGTGAAATTGATGTGCTGGTGTCACGTAATTTGGATCAAGTCGAAAAATTCTCTCTGCTAAAAAGTTAGAATAAAACCGATAACCTAAATAGAAAAAAACTAATGCTCCTAACGTCGTAAGCCATGGACTCATCATTCACCCTCCCTTTCATATTTTTCTACTTATTAGAAGTAGGCTTGTTAGTTAATATGCAATGGAGAGTCTTTTCAGAACAAAAAACCGCCTCATCGCAAAATGATGAAACGGTTAGAATCAGACAAAACACAAAACCAGTATTGTCTCACTGATGCTCTATCTTTGTGACAACAGATACAGGCATATTTGTTGCCAAAAGTTAATCTTATTTTGATACAAATAAATTTCCACTTACCCAAAATCGCCACGGATAATTTTTTGCTTCACCTGTATTATCAATACCAATTCGTGTTCCAGTTGATATCGACTTTGGCGTATACCCTTCAGCAATATAAATCGGTCGCTCAAACAAAGGTCGTCCATAATCGTCCATGTTGATTCCCATCGCTTTTGTTAATTTTCCTGGTCCGTTCGTTAAATGTATCCTTTGTTCGACTTTCCTGCGTTCATACATTAAATCAATTCCTGAACAAGGCTCAATAGCACGGATTAAGACAGCTTCAGGCTTTTCAATTTCACCGCTCACGACATTCACAAGCGTATGCGTATGCATTTGATACGTGTAAACATAACCCGCTTCACCAAACATAATTTCTGTTCGCTTCGTCCTCCGATTTCCGTAACTATGTGCCGCTCGATCTTCTGGTCCGATATAGGCTTCTGTCTCAACGATATAGCCTGCTGTAATGCCTAACTCAGTTTCTTTTACTAGCAAACAACCGAGTAAAGCTTTCGCAAGCTCAAGTGTAGGTTTCTTAAAATCAGCTTTTGAAAGTACCGTAAACACGACCGTATTTCCCTCCGAAGTTCTATTCCGCAGCTTTCGGTTTCGCATAAATAATATAGCGGTCTGGCGCACTACCTACATACGTAAATGGATAACAAGTTGTCACAGTTAATAACTCTTCATCAATATTTGGATTAATGACCGTACGGTCATCTGCATCGACAATTTCTGTTTTTTCAATCACATAAGTAAAAGTACCATACGGCATCTTGACTTCAAGTTCGTCTCCTAATTCTAATTCACCGAGTCGTCTAAACACGGTATCTCGGTGTCCTGATAATACAATTTGACCTTCTTGAGATGGAAAAGCAGTGCCATCATAATGTCCGACCCCTTTTTCTAGTTCATCTTCATCTACTCCTTCAACAATCGGTAATACTTCATCTAATGTTGGAAGTGAAAGAAGCCCTACTTCTTCCCCGGTAGAAGGAGCAAACGAAGAGATATCAATTTTTTCTTCCTCTGATATCATCGCCTCAGCCCGTTGCAATGCTTCCTTTTGTTGTTGCTTAGAATCCCAAATATGATAGCCCCCATATAAAATAAAACCAAGTCCTACAGCAAGTAAAATCGAACCAATGTACTTCACCTAACCACCCCCAGAAAACACAAAATTGTTCATCAACTTACCATTATTTTACTTCAATTGCAATAAATATGCTAGCTATTTAAGATCGATCTTTATGAATCCAACATTCACTTAAAATTTCACAGTGATTGTAAAAAACAATGCTGCCTACTTTACAAAAAACGTAATGCCTGCCCCAAAATATACTCACTATATACTCACTAAAAGAAACCCTGTGGGGACACAGGATTTCTTTTACATTCCATTATATTTTTGAATGTTTCTTGCTCGCTCTCTAGCAGCTTCTGCTCTTGCCTGCGCTTCTTTGTCATTCTCATCGGCAAGTTCTTCTGAAAACTCAACATCTTCTGCCTTTGCAGTTTGGCTTTTTGGCATTTGCCCTAAAGATTTTTTCCTGCTAGGATTTCGATGTTCATCACGCCCCATCACACACACCTCACTTTTGTTAAAATTCCTTAATTAGTGTGTGTTAATAAGTAAAAATCATGAGCTTTAAATTTGTTAAAATTTTACAAAAGCTGCATTTTTCATGATATAATAAAAATAAATATTTTAAAATGAAAGGTGAATTATCATAACAGACCGTGAATTACTAGAATTATTAGTTGATAGAGTAACAAAATTAGACTCTGATAATGACTAGCTTAAAAAGAAATGGCTAAATTTGATTCTGAGCAAAAAGAAATGAAAGAGACTCAAAAACTGATGCAAGCACAATTATCAGAACGAACGAGATTGTTCGTGTTTATTCGTGTTCACAGGAAAAAGCAGATGCAAAGTTAGAAACATTAAGTATGAATTTGCATTCGTCCATAAAAGGAGGACAAGCGCGACAGGAAAAAGTTCTTGAACGTCTTTCACTTCGGTCAATTGAGCAAGAGTCTGAAATTGTTGATATTAATTTACGTCGTGCGAAATCGTAAGACCCCAATCCCTACAAGATAAGACATCCTTCTATTTCTAACCTTCCTACATTCCAACTTCATATCTGTCTCCTGTAATTCTAACAAAAACACTTTTTCCTACACATATTGCAAACTTCATGTATAATAATACCTGTTCCCATTACTAGTAGGGAAACGTTGTTCGAAACCATCCAACGATAAAAAACTAAGGAGACAATTCAATATGAAGCTAAAAACAATTATCGGCAATGCGATTTTTGCAGCACTGTATATTGCTGTGTCCGCACTCATTCAGCCATTCGGTTTTACGAATGTGCAATTCCGGATTTCCGAGATTTTTAACCATCTTGTCGTTTTCAACAAAAAATACATTTTCGGAATTGTGCTCGGTGTCTTTTTTACTAATTTATTTTTCTCGCCATTATTGCCATACGATTTAATTTTTGGTGTTGGACATTCACTCATTACATTGCTCATTTTAATCGGTGCAATGAAATTTATTAAAGGAACGTGGGCACGACTCCTGTTTAACACAGCTCTATTTACGTTTACGATGTTTATTATTGCCTTTGAGCTAAAACTCGCTTTCGGCCTTCC
Source organism: Pueribacillus sp. YX66 (assembly GCF_041725775.1). Lineage (NCBI taxonomy): Bacteria > Bacillati > Bacillota > Bacilli > Caryophanales > Bacillaceae > Pueribacillus > Pueribacillus sp. YX66. The sequence continues at coordinate 60,622 of NZ_JBEUEL010000011.1, forward strand.
ATTTTGGTTTGGATGGTTGACGACAGCTGCAGGTGAATTTATTGTCATGCTCATCGGTGTACCGATCATGTACTTACTAAACAAGCGACTTCGCTTTTCAGAGCGAGTATAATAAAAACGGTGAATTACTCACCGTTTTTTTTAGATCTCAACAACGGCATTCGTTCATTACGTGCAAGATTTCTCTTACCTTTGTCGGCGATTCATTAGCATTAAAATAATTAGCTCTGTAATGAAATAGACATGTTACGAAAAATATAAGTTTCCCACATTATATTTCAACTCTTTTCAATTATTATTAAAAACCTTATGTCTAGGCATACTAAAAATAAACCAAACTATATAAAAAGAGGTGGTTCAAACATGCCAAAAGACAGTGAAAACACTCATTCTAAGTCAACGCCTCACTTCGATGGACAGCGTGATCGCGTTATCAATGATTCACAAGGAACACAAATGGGCGTACGTATAGACCGAACGAAGCAAAACCCTTATGGTGTGACTGAGTTGAAAAATGAAAACATGAAAGAATTTAAATCGTTGACAAGCGGGAAAACAATTAATAACAATCACAAACATAAGAAAACAGAGCTATAAACGAACGAGCTCTGTTTCTTTTTGTAGATTAAAAAATGGGAACAAAACGATACTTAAACCATGATTTCACTGTTATATGAGAAGCATTGGTTTCGTTTGTCATTATTTCCCGAGAAATGATTCTTTATTACTATTTCTTGTCAAAATTTATCCGTTCATCGATTAGCCCATGTGCTCACTGCCCTTCCGATTTGCTAATGAACGAGACATGATTGTCCACTTTTTTGCATATAATCGGAGTAATGAAAATGACCATGGCTAGTATACTTTTAATTAGAAGGGCTGGGAATAAAGATGTTAAGGTTAATTCGTTTCATCGTTGCTTACGTATTCATTACGTCAGGTTTAATGAAATTTTTAAGTATAGAGTTAAGCAACTATTTCATAAACTTAGGCTTTCTTTATCCAGTTTATTTTAAAAACATGATCGCACTCATTGAAATCGTTTGCGGTATTTTGATTTTCTTAAACAAACGAGTAAAGTATTCAACTATTCCTTTAATCGCCATCATGATTGGGGCATTGCTTACAACGAAAGTACCGCTCTTACAAACTAGTTTCATGAACTTTATTTTTCAAGCGCGCTTAGATATCGTCATGCTCGCTTTACTTGTCATGTTATATCAAAACTATCATCGTAACTATTAAATTATTTAAACCAACCTTTTTCTTTTGAGCGAGTAATCGCTTCAATCCGGTTTTTCACTTCTAATTTATCAAGAATCCCAGAAATATAATTTCGAACGGTCCCTGTTTTAATTTTTAATTTATCCGCAATTTCATTCGTATTCTTTCCATCAGCAACGAGCTCAAGCACTTCTTTTTCACGATTTGTTAGTGGGTTCTCCTCACTATAAGCCGTTTCAATGAGCTCTGGAGCATAAATGCGTTTTCCTTCCATCACACTTCGGATCGTACTTGCGAGTTCTTCACTCGGACTGTCTTTCAATAAATAAGCACTTACACCAGCCTTAATAGCCCGCTGAAAATAACCGGATCGTGCAAATGTCGTCAAAATGATGACTTTACAATTCGAACCTTTCTCTTTTAACTCTTCAGCCGCTTCAAGTCCACTTTTAATCGGCATTTCGATATCCATAATGCAAATATCAGGATCATGTAATTGAACGAGTGCAAGTGCATCCTCTCCGTTCGTTGCTTTTCCGACGACTTCTAGATCGTCCTCCAAATCTAACAATGACCCAAGTGCTCCGAGCATCATTCGTTGATCTTCTGCAATTACAATACGAATCATTCATTATCCCTCCTGTATCGGCTTAATGACATTTGGAACCTTCATCACTAGAGACATTCCTAAAGTCGGATCAATGTGCAAGCTGCCATTAATAAACTCCAACCTTTCTTTCATACCCGCTAATCCGTGTCCTTTTTTAAGATCAATCGGATGTAAATGACCGATTCCATTATCATAGACATGAATTTTCACTTCATCACGTGTTTGTTCAATAGATACATTACACTTCGTCGCTTGACTATGCTTCACAACATTCGTAACAGCTTCCTTTAGACACATACTAAGAACACTTTCAACACCTAACGGAATGTTCCTCAGCGTCGGATTTCCTTCTAATGTAAATTGAATATTTGCTGCTTTTAAAATGCTTTCAACCCGTTCAATTTCATCTTTCAATTTTACTCCGCGCATATTAGAAACAAGCTCTCGAACTTCTTTTAATGCCACACGTGCCGTTTGTTGAATATCATGAATTTCCCGCTTAGCCACATCAGGCTTTTTATCTAATATTTTTATCGCTAAATCACTTTTTAGACCAATTAATGATAATTTCTGTCCTAACGTATCATGCAGGTCACGAGCAATTCGCTGCCTTTCTTCAATTACCACTAATTGAGAAATTCGTTTATGTGCTTTTTCAAGCTGACCTTCAAGCTGCTCACGACGGTTCCGATTGTATAAATGAAACGGGAGTAAAATAATTCCGATAATACAGATGATGACGAACGAAAGTTGTGATAGAAAATATTCTGGTTTTACTAATACTCCAAAAACGACCGCAATGATCGTTAACACTAAATGAACACCGTACAGCACGAAAAAACCAACCGTATGACGAATATTCCCAATCATCACAGCAAGAAACAGTGAAAAATAGACATAGCCAAAAAAGAATGTCAAAGCGCAACTGATCATCATTCCAATGCTCATCCAAAAATAGACAAGCCAACCTTTTGCGAAAAAAGAGAAACGATAAGACAAGAAAAATACAATGACCATGAGTGTACCTGAAACGATTTCGAGTGTCGAAGTAGAACGAAAAATAAAAAAGAATGGCAAAATGAAAAATATAATCCAAACATATATACTAATCCACGGACTTTTCGGAAAGAGTTGGTACCATTTTTGCATATAAGACTCCTTTAAAACTCAAGCTTCTCTTCTTCGTCATTATAACAGTAGAAAAAGACTAAAAGCCATCTAATTTAACAAATAGATGGCTCAATACATAAATAATGCAGAGAGATTAACTCGTTTTTCGCGTTACAAGCTCAACAGGAGCTTCTTCTCGTTTTTTTAGTGAATTTAAATCGCGGAAACGGACAAATGTTTTTTGATTCTCATCATAAAGTCTAAAGCGAAGCGACTTTAAACTCGAACGCAACGTAATCGTCGTCGCTTGCTGCAATGGCAGATTTGTCTCATGTACTTTTTCTAAATAATAGTTCGGCACTCTCGGACTCAAATGGTGAACGTGGTGAAAACCGATATTTCCAGTTATCCATTGTAGCGGCTTGGATAGCTTATAATAGGAACTTCCGTCAATTGCCGCCTTGACATAACTCCATTCATCCGTATTTTCGAAATAAGCATCTTCAAATTGATGTTGCACATAAAAGAGCCAAATTCCGAGCGATGCCGAAACAAACAAAATCGTGCCTTGAATAATCAAAAACGCTTGCCAGCCGATAGTCATAATGAGCAATGCATAAATAACGATAGCCACGATCGTCGTCACATGCGTATTGATTCGCTCTTTCCGTTTCGCTCCTTTATGATTTTTCCGATTCGAAACGAGCAAAAGATAAAGCGGACCAAGAACAAACATAACGAACGGATTACGATACAGGCGATAGCCCAATCTTTCCCAAAATGACGCTTCCACATACTCTTCAACCGTCATCACCCAGATGTCACCGGTTCCGCGTTTATCTAAATTTCCATTTGACGCATGGTGAATGTTATGATCTCGTTTCCACTTTTCATACGGAAACAGCGTCATAATCCCGAGCAACGTTCCAAGCCGATCGTTCGCCTTACGACTATTAAAGAAAGAGTTATGCGTACAATCATGAAAAATAATAAACACGCGAACGAGAAAACCCGACGCGACAATGGCAACTAAAACAGCTAACAAAGTCGATACTTTTAAACTTTGATAAGCGATAAACCAAAGTATAAAAAACGGTAGTATCGTATTGAGTAATTGTCTTACACTTGTCTTTGGATCGGACTTTTCAAATGGGACGACCCCTTTTCGGAGCTCTTTCACTTGATCTTTATTCATCGCACCCTCCACCAGCTTTCTAATGATTAACTTAAGGATACGAGAATATTTAGGGCATTGTAAGACATGAATGTCAGGGTAAGAGTATGATAAGTGTCATAGAGATCATACGTTTCAAATTCATATATTACTACGGAAAAAGTTTTCACCCTTTCACTCTAGATTATGTTACAATTATTTCAATTATCAGACAATCATGGGGGTTGGAATCATTGTTTTTTCATCTATTTTTAGTTTTATCAATGATCGTATTAGGTACATTTGTTTTGCTCAATAAGCATATAAAATGGTGGATAAAGGCTACCGCATTTATTTATTACGTTATACTTTTCGTTATCTTTGAGCACGGGTTATTTTAAAAAAACACTTTAAAGATAGCCTCCCACTGAAAGAGTACTGGGATAAAATCGGTTTATACCTTTTTTCGAATTTCCACTGCTCACGCTAATTATCTATGCCCACTATTCTTAGTTTATTAAAACTCTGATAATAGAAACGATAAAATCGTATCTGCATTTACAGTATTAATTACTGTACCATTGTGTTTTTCTTCACCTTCTTCATTTCAGTGCACGGGTACAGGCCATAAAAAAACTACTCCCTCTTATCCTTCTCCATATATGCTCTAATCTTTCGCTCTTCCCATTCGACGCCAAATTTACCAGAAGCATAGACGGACAGACCATGAATGATTAGCCCAATTCCCCAACCTCCAAGCGGATAAAAGAACCACCATTCTCCTTCAAACGTGCTTACATTGATGAAAAATATAAATGCATTCACTAAAACATACGAAATGAGATGCATATAAAAGCCTTTTAAGTTTTCCACTCGCTTCTTCGCTCTTAAATACCGTTCATCGTTTTCCATTATCTTCTCTCCCTTGTAACATAATCGTTTCCATACAGTATACGCTGAAATATTTCTATCATTGCTGGAATTTTTCTAACAATTAAGGTGCCGTTCACACATTCAAAATCACACTCTCCCTGCTTTCATCAATTCATCCGCTGCAGTTTTTATGACCGAAAAAGAACTATGTAATTCCTGAACATTAGCAGAATGTTCCTCAATTGTCGATGAAATTTCCTGGATGGAGCGGTTATTTCCATTCATCGCTTCGTTTACATGATCAAGATAATCAATAATATTCGTAGACGATTGTTTACTATGTTCCGCTAAACGTCTTATTTCATTGGCCACAACCGAGAATCCTTTTCCATATTCTCCCGCTCTGGCCGCTTCAATCGATGCATTTAAGCCCAATATGTTCGACTGGTTAGCAACGTTTTGTATTGCTTTGATTAATTCGTAAGCGTTTTCAATCGTTCGAATAATCGAATTAGAGTCAGACGATATTCCTTGAATTTGCTCGTTTATGACGTTAGAAACTTCCGCCATTTGTTCTGTCGTTTGAGCCATGTTTTCAACCGTATTAGCTAATTCCCGAGATAATTGACGGAGCTTATCAATTTGTTCAGTTGATGTTGTTGTTATGAGCAAACCTACCACATTCCCATCCTCAATAATCGGATTCCATGTGACGATAAAAGGAAAACCTAGTGTTTCGGGACCCACACGCATGCGGTTCACTTTACCCGTCTTCAAAGATTCTTCCAGCAAAGGAGCTGTTAATTCTTTTATAGGTGTACCCGGACGAATGTTTGCCGTATCAAATGCAGCCGGCAGATGAACAAGATATTTCTCTGTATCCGTGATCGTAACTGTTGTCGGCTCTGTAAAAGAACGTTGGATCGTTTCAGCATTGTTAATAATTTCTTGGAGTTTTTTCGACATATTCGTTCATCCCCTTTTCCTTTTAATTCTAACTCCAAATTACCGAAACATTCGAACGATGTCAAAAGTATGGAATTTAACCATTAAAAAAGTGCCGACCTTTCGACACTCTTAACTTCCGAAAGAAGTCTCCCATCCCCAAAGAATGTGCAGGGCGATATATAATGCTCTCATAGGGTGAGACACAGGAGCGTGATAAATAAGTTATAATGAACTCATGAAAAATAGAAACCGATATACCGCAGAATTTTAAAAAAAGGTGGTTCTTGAAGTTTTGCGTGAAGAGCAACTCGTCAATGAAATAGCCGCCAAATATGAACTAAGCCCAGTTATGATCAGTCGTTGGAAAGCAGAATTTCTAGAACGATCCTCGATGGTCTTTCAGAAAGGCCCAAGCGAGGTGGAGAAAGTCCGTAAAGAATATGAATCCAAACAAGAAAATTTAGAGAAATTAGTAGATCAGTTAACAGTTGAAGTTGACTGGCTGAAAAAAAATCTGGACTCAAATAAATCTGCCCGTGAGCGAAAAACAATGGTCGAATTCAATCACCCAACGATCAGCATCAAACGTCAAGCAGAGCTTTTAAGTATTAATCGCACGAGCCTATATCGCCAACCGAAGGAACCAACAGAAAGCTCTGAAAACATCATAATCATGCACGAAATCGATAGGCTTTATACGGATCATCCATATTTTAGCTACAGGCGCATGACGGCGAAACTTAGTGAAAAAGGATTTGAAGTGAATCGTAAACGCGTACGCCGTCTGATGCGTCTCATGGGTATTCAAGCCATTTATCCTAAGCCCAACCTTAGTAAGAGACTGCATGCCAAGTACTGCCAACCTTACTTGCTTCGTGGCTTGGACATCACCCATCCAAACCATGTCTGGGAAGTGGATATCACCTACATTCGCATGGGACGAGGCTTTATGTACCTATTTACCATCATCGACTGGTTTAGTCGCAAAGTAGTAGATTACCGAATTATCTAGCACGCTAGACAAAGGGTTTGTCATGACCTGCCTTAAGCGAGCGTTTCATCGCAGCAAACCGGTTATCATCAACAGTAACCAGGGCAGCCATTTTACAAATGCTGATTATCTTGAATTATTGAAAGAAAATAGTGTTCAAGTGTCCATGGATGGCAAAGGACGAGCAACAGACAATAGTCGCACGGAACGCTTCTTTAGGGCTTTAAAGTATGAGTGTGTTTATCTAAATGAATACGAGACTCCTAGAGAGTTACGAAAAGGCATTCAACACTATGTTACGTTCTATAACACGGAGCGACCCCACCAATCCTTAAATTATTTAGCGCCGGAAACGGTTTACAAGCAACCTGAGATTGCACAAGCATCCTAAACAACGAACGTCATGCGAGGCTTTACATGGAGAGGCGGGCATGATAGCCTCGTTTGGCGGTGCCGATGTTGTGACATCTGGCTTCTCGGCAGGTGAATCTTGCCCGCAGACGCTCCATGTCAAACCTTTATGGATCGCCTCCCACATTCAGAGCGAAAGGAGAGAAAACACATAACTTAAATTTTTTCTCTTTGTGTCTTGACAAAGGGGGGCATTACAGACCCGAGAAGCCCCCACTTCAAGCCACCCGTAAGGGTGGTAAGTGGTGGGAGCAGTTCACGATTCTTCCTTTTTTGATCCTGTTACAGCTCCGGATATTTCATCGTCTAAAAAGAAAATAGTAAGACTAATAATTTTATCATCTTTTTTTAAATCATAGATCCATTTGTTATCATCAATTTCTAACGGCTTACCAAGTAATTCTTCAACATCTGTTTTGAGCATTCCTTCTTCCAAACTTTCATATTGCTCCATCGTAACTACGCCATCCTTGGAGCTACATGCCCCAAGAAGAAAAGTTAATAGAAATATTGAAATGATAGCTCTTTTCATTTTTATTCATCCTTACTTTTGTGTATTATAAACCAAGATTTCATTGAGAAAATCAAAACAAATATTAAAAACGTAACACCAATGAGCGAAAAAATTAGCTTAACTTCCCGTGCTGGATTTATTCCACCTATAAAAACTAAAATAATCGCAGCAAAATACAAGAAGAGACAAACAGGATTGACTTTGATTTCAACGGATTCGTCATGATTTAACTGTACGGCTTTACTCCCAAAAAACCATTGCTTTGCTTTGACGGTCACATTATCTTTATCAGTAGAAATCGTATATTCCTCATTGTTTTTCAAACTTTTTACTTTGCGATCGTCTACAAATAAAGCGACACCTGCTATTCCGCCAAGCATCCCTGTATTTCTTTTTACAATTACCTTCAACCGAATGTATCCTCCTCACTCATTTATTTTCACAGACAAAACTAACTTACCATTATTTTCTAACACATTCATGCGGAGGAAGGAGTAGTCAATATGTCTTATATTAAGTTTATTTTGACTGTATTGAAAAGATGGTAATAAATTCTTCCATAAAATTATCAAATCTCTTATTTAGTCCAATAATTTTTAATTCATTTTGAAATAGCCTGCTAGTCAATGACGTTTTTGCTTTTCCTTCGAAATGATTCATTATTCTTTGACAGATTTCATTATGTTTTTACACGATAGGCTATAACAGTGATTTTGCTGTTGAAAGTAACAGAAAAACTGAAAGTTTTATGGAAAGAAAAAGGGAATGTAAAAAAGAACATGCGTCAGTTAAAATTTAAATTCCATTTCTATACGGCTAATCTTCCTCCTCTCACTCATTGTCATCTTGACCTCCATTCGTTTAAAATGGAATGCAAGGGGGATTTCATAGATATGACTCAACAAACTTTCGTTATCGGTGACGTTCATGGTTGCTATACAAAACTAAAAAAACTATTAACATACTGGAATCCAGACTCGGAACAACTTATTTTCGTCGGTGATTTAATCGATCGCGGAGAGCATAGCCGTGATGTCGTGCGACTTGCGATGAAGCTAAAACAAAACTATGGCGCAGCAATAATCGGTGGTAATCATGAAGAGATGTTGCTTGAATGGCTTGATTCCCCTATGCAGCATACGAGCTTTTATTATACGGTCGGCGGCGAAGAAACACTAGCTTCCTTTTATAATAAAGAACTTGTCCAAAGTCATCATCCTGAGAAATTAGTAGAGCAAATGCAACAAGACTTCCACGAAGAAATTGAATTTTTACGCTCACTTCCAGATTATATTGAAGTTGGAAGCTACCTCTATGTCCATGCGGGAGTCAATCTTAATTTGGCTGACTGGAAAAATAGTGGTAAACAATTTTTCCGCACGATTCGGGAACCGTTTCATCAAGGTGATAATCAAACAGGAAAAACTATTATTTTTGGCCACACACCAACACGGCGACTTCACCCAGACAAACGTGACGACATTTGGACATCTTCTTGCAAAACAAAAATCGGGATTGACGGTGCCGCTGTTTTTGGCGGAAAATTACACGGTCTTCATGTAAAAGGAAATGGCGAGTACCAATTATATTCTATCGAAGGAAATAACAAAGCAACAACAAAGACGTTTCAACTATAAACATCATGTTCTTCCTTAGCTCTACGCTCAAAAGGAGCTACATCTATACGAGGTAACTCCTTTTCGCTTCAACTTAAGAAATGCTATGGGATGTAAGGAAGGAAATAAATTTATCATCCGTTTCATTAGATGACGTACCGAGCCAGATTAAATGCCCCCACGTGTCGAGGAGACACAACTCTGAATTTGATATATTTTCATAAGCGAAATAAGGATGTTCCAATGGTATCAATCCGTCGTGCTTACTGTGCATAATCAAAGTAGGACAAGTAATAGCTTGCAAATCTTTGCTCACTATTGTATTCATCTGTTCAAGATCGATAAAAAATCCATACTTTGATCGTTGGCGGTTATTCATTTTTCTAATTTCATCAATATCTTCCTTGTTTATTTTTTCCCTTGCTTCACGATACGTTAAATTACTAAATTGCGAAAACATTTGCTTAAAAATAAACCGTGGAAATACACGATTAAAAGAAGCAAGGAATCTCCATGTCAATTTCTCAGTATTGGGATGAAATACTAGTTTTGCAACTTTATATTCTTTATCTTGCGGAGCAAGCCATCCTTTTGTAACGGCAGATTGCAAAGTAAGCGAACGAACTTTCTCAGGGTAGTTAGCAGCAAAATAAATTCCGCTAGGACCCCCTGCAGAAATCGCAAGCAGATGAACTTTTTCTAAATTTAAATGTGTTAATAACTTCGCGTAATATTCGCAAGCAACTGAAAGGCTTTTGCCAATTTCCTTAGAAGTGATTCCATAACCAGCTCTCGAAGGAGTAATAATAGAAAATGCATTTTTGACTAAAGTTTTATAACCAAATTCCTCTTTGCAATTTGAGTGACCACCATGAAAGACAAGGATAGGTTCTCCTTCACCAATAATAGAATATTCAATTGTTGCGCCATCGGCATCATAGGTTTCACACTTTCGTTCCATCAATTCATCCCACCGCCTATTTTCACAATCCCTTAATAAAAATCACATTGCATAACAAAAGAGGATAGATGCTCTTCCTATCCTCATTCTCCAACAATGACTATCCACCAAAAAATAAATCAATCACGTTTGCCGCCATTGAAGATTTACGATTATAAAGCTCAGAGTAACCACAATTTTTGCAATAAACGACGAGAAACTTATTATGCTGAACATCAAAAATCTTCGACAAACCTGCACCTGTCGTTGCAATTTTTTTTGTTCCTGTCTTTGTTCCTCCGCATTTGATACATCCTTTTTCTGCCATACAATTCACCGCCTTTTTTATCATCATTTTAATTATCGAGTCACATATGTAAATCCGTTTAGCCACTACAATTATTTCACATTTAAAGTGGTCTTAACTTTTTTTTCAAATTTAATAAATTTCGATTGGCTGAACCTTTTCGTAATCATTCGGTTACTGTTCTAGTTGCTATTCCATTTTCTTTTTTTACTTATCTGAATGCATGATCATAATTCAGCAATCAACATAAAAAAATAAAGGAATCCCCATCTAGGCTTTAGCGTAGAAGCGAAAACTTTTGGAACTGGAGAATTGGTTCAGTCAACTTGGTCAACTAGTAAAAGACGCTATGACCCGAGAATCTCACACTTCAAAATCCGTAGAATTTCAAGTGATAAGTAGTTCACTTAAAAAGACCAACCCTTCTATCAAGAGCTGGTCATACTTAGTTTTTATTTAAAAAAACGAATCGCAAGCGGAATGCGATAATGGTCGCCGTTGAACGCTTTGATGGCTGCTACAATTGTAAAAACGAATGCCAAAATTCCGACGATCGCTGCCAAAACAAAGCCAATAAGTACGAGCATAAGAATCGAACTAATAATAATATAAATCGTATAAGATATGAAAAAATTAAAATATTCCTTACCGTGATAATCAATAAAGCTCGATTCGTCCTTTTTAATGATCCAAATTAGCAACGGACCAATAATCGTTGTGAAAAAGCTCGTTACATAAATTAAACATGCTAATAATCTTTCATCACTATTTGACATATTTCACCTTCTCCCCCCTTTTACAGAATATTGTACTACAGTTTATGCTGTAATTCACAAAAAGATATAAAAATCTCCATCTTTATTTATCAAAGCGAGATGCCCATTATGATAATGATTTATTTTCAAGTAAACGCGGTGAAACCGAAACGAGCGCGAGTAAAACGATCGCACATAAAATAAACGTAAGGATCATTGTCGTTCCGTTGATGATAAAGGAATACCATACAGGAGACATCCCTTCTGGTGCATACGAACCCCAAAAATAATAGCCTGCAACAAAATGCCAGAAATAACGTGCAAAACTAGCGAGAAATATCGCCATCGTTAAAGTAAAAAATGCTTCTTTTTTACGATGATGCTTAATTTTCTCTTGAATCACATACGCGAAAAATCCAGCAACGCCTACCATTGCAAAAGCTAGTAAGTACTCCACAAGTACTTGAACAGGATACAAAACCGTAGCATCACCAGTCACAATTTGCAATACACCCCAAAGAAATCCAGAAAAAAAGCCAGCCTTCCACCCCCAACGTAACGCAACGATGAAGACCGGCACCATCGCAAACGAAACAGAGATCCCTGCTACGATTTGGATCGATGGAAGAAAATCAAGGATCATTGCCGCAGCAGCGAACATCGCCGCTTCAATTAATATTTGTAATCGATAATTTTGCATAAAAAAGCCCCCTATGTGTTATTAGTAATAAACGAATCCCATAGGAGACCAAAGAAACTGATCAATGAAACAAACCGCTTCTTCATCAATACATCACATCCCTACGCTAGTACTAACTAACAGGTTCAAAGGGTCAGAACGGAGTCGTTCACTCTCAGCCCATTGGCTCCCCTTGTGATACGTTTATCAATTCAGAACTTAGTATAGCTTATATCGCTACAAGAAACAACGAGTACGCTCCGTTTCCTTACGGAGAGGTATTTATTTGGCCACAAACATTTTACTCATACATTCATCGATTTCTACTGTGCATATCTTTTTTCTTACTGACCCTTTATAGTGCTCAATACTCGTAACTTTTTGACATTTCCAATGGAGCAACATACACCGTAACATCGCTCACATACTTGAACATGCTCTTTCATTTACATAACGATAAATGGAGATCATGTGTATGTAAAGCAACCCAATTCAATACTCTCATACTCTACTAACACATCATATTCCGATTGGATCACTTTTCCCGTTTGCTTAACAACCGTTCTAATTGCTTCTTCAAACGTCTTGATTGATTCAAAATCATTAGACTTAGAAATATTAACTTTTAAAACTTTTTCATCAAGTAAAACCATCGATTCTCGCTCAGCTTGACAGCCGAACAACGTGATGAAAGCAAATCAAAATAATGACAAATAAATTTCACTTCACAGCGTAATCCCCTACTCATTATTTTCTTCTAACACTTCAGGATAGACGAGCGTGTTAAACACTTCACTAGATACTTCATCTTCAACATCGATCATTACTTTGGCATCATCGATTTGTACCGACATCCATGAAATACCGATTGCGATCGATACAAACTCATCAAAGTTACTTTCAAATACTTGCTGTCCATCGAGAAACGTAAATTAAGAATGAGCTTTGTTATACGTAATCTCTTTAATTGACTGAGCATTTTAATTCGCCTTTTCTACGGCTTCGACAACGGCATCTTTTTGAGCATGTCGTTTGTAGACTGGCTTGGAAATTGAAGATGTAAGTAACCCGTCGGATTTATTGTCACTTCACTTACGCCTTCGCATATTTCAATAATTTGATCAAATTCTTAGTCTTCAAACCGTTCTGAAGGGTGTTCAGCAATCTTTTATCTACATTAAGTGACTGTGTTTGTCTTCTTCGAAAACTTCATTATCTTACAGTTTATTCACTTCATCACCATCACTACATGCCAAAAAAATCGTAATTTAAAACACAACACCATTTCTCATTCTAATCTCGTCTCGTAAATAGTCTTTTTTCTCTATCTATTTGAAAAAACCTGCTTTTACTAAATGACTTTTTAGTTTTTGTTTATAATGTTCCTTTAAATGCTCGCGGTATTTCTGGAAATTCAAAGAACGTTTTTCATTGGAACGCAACACTTTCATCGTTACAGAGTCATTACTTAGATACAGTTTAATTTTTAATTTTTCTAACTTATACATAGGTGATTCATATGTCCATTTTTCGCTTCCTTTAATTGTAACAAACTTACAATCATTTAAACACGAAAAACTTAAATTCAATTTCCAAACACCCGTTTCCCATTGTAGAGCATTAGATAGTTTTCCATGAAAAATAATCTTGTTATGATCATCAACCCACTTAAATGGCAGCGGAACATATTGATCCAGTAACTGCTTCTGCCTACGCAATTGTAAGGAAAGACGAATGTGTTTCTTCAAATTAGAAGTGAATGTATTTTTCTGTAAATGAAGCTCACCTTCGAAACGAAATGATTGTTCTTCTGCTACATATATAAAACTAGTGAAACGCGCTGTCATCTTTGAGAGGTGAACGCGCTGCTCTTTTTGTCGCAAAGCGTATTCAAATACGGTTACCCATTTTTGTGCAGTCTTCTCTCTGCTATATTGTTCAACAATCTTCAGCGCTTCTCGGCTTAGCGTATTCCGTTTCTGCTTGTTTTGAAACAATTCAATCATTGCATTTGCTAATCCATTCACATCATTTGGTTCAATTAAAATCCCATTCTTTTTATGTTTTATTAAGTCTAGTGGCCCGTAGTGACACGCATAGCAAATGACCGGCGTTCCGACTGACATACTTTCAATAATCGACATCGCAAAAGCTTCTGATTTTGAAGTCATAACTGAAAAAGCAGCACGCCGAAAAACCGCTTCGGTATTTTTCGTAAATCCTTTAATCAACACATTGTTTTCTAGCTTTAACTTTGCAATGAGGCGTCGATAAAGAGCCTCTTCCTTGCCGAACCCCCATATTTCTAATTGTGCTTGAGGTATTTTTTTTATTACTTTTTTAAACGCTTTGATCGCATGCGGAATCTGTTTAATCCCATCATAACGAGCGACAATAACAGCAGTATATGGTTCATAGTCTTGCTTTTTAACTAACGGTTGGAGAACTGGTACAGGGTGTCCAACCGTATAAATCGTCGAAATATGCCCAAATCGACTACATATATCTTCCGCTTGCTGTTCAGTTAATGTAACAAAAGCATCTAACTTGTTCACATGTTTGATGAGTGATTCATTCCGAGTAACGAGTCGACTACCATAATGATACGGTGCTTGAAGATGATGACTATGTAGCAAAGCAACTTTCGCAATTCTCGGATCTTTAACCGCAAATAAAACTTTATCTGAAAAACGTCCATCTGATAATAGAATAACATCGTCGTGTTTTTTAATAATCGAACGAATAAAAAAGTCCCGATAATCTTTTACTTTATTGAATGTTCTTTTTTCTTCCCCGTTCGGACAAAACCACGTGCATTTTAATGTTTTGCCTGTCACTGAATCAAACTTACGCTCAAAAAAACATGATCCATTCGAAGAAAAAAAGTAGTCTTTATATAAATTATTCGACCTTCGATCGATAAACATTAATTTACGAACCTGTCCGTACTGATCAGACACTTCTTGCTTTTCATATACATCATCGGTTGGAAGTTCCCCTATATGATGTCGACCAACATTTCCATTGATATGCTTCTGCATGAAAAACTCATATACATTTACATGCCGCATATGGTTATCCCATAAGTTCACACTTTTTAATTCATTAAGCACATTATCATATTCGGGATTATAATCAAACGTAATCAATCCGATTTCCGGAAAATGAGCACGCAACAGTTTCGCACGTTCCAATGCTGCTCGTGTCATTCCGCCTCTCACTACATCGAGCGAATGAATCATGAAATAAACCCCATATGTTCTCAAACGCTTTCACCCTTATTTCAACAATCTATATTACTGTTATAGTCGAAATAATAGTGATATAAACAGTATCCCGATTTTTAATAATGCATAAAGACACGCATATGTATATAAGCAACAACTCGTTCGCTTGAAAATTTCTCCTTATTAAGGTACATAAGACGCAAACGTTGAAACGAAGTCATACCCTAAGGGAGGGGAGCGTCAATGAAATTATTCGCAGTACTATCGCTCATGACCGTTTTATTACTCATATTTTTATATGTACAAACACTAAAAAAAGCAATGGTTCCTGTACCAACTAAGGAAAAATTAGCCATTTTTCTTTTCATAATAGCTTTTATCGCGCTCATTTGGATGATAATCGGTTTATTCAAATAGTTTGGTCAATCGGTACGAGTCTTGGAGCGATCTTGTACAAATAAAAAAAACATAAACAAAACCCCAAACAGAACAGCAAGTGCAAGAAAGATGCTACCAGTAAATCCAACAATGAAAAATCCGATCAATGAAATAAAAGCAGAAATGAACGCATACGGAAGCTGAGTCATGACGTGATCAATATGGTTCGCTCCCGCTCCAGTAGAGGATAAAATCGTCGTATCTGAAATCGGAGAGCAATGATCCCCAAACACAGCTCCAGCCAACACAGCAGCTAACGAAGGAAGAAGCATATGAATATCAGTAGCCACTGCCATATCTCCCGCAATTGGAAGAAGGATCCCAAATGACCCCCAAGACGTACCCGTTGAAAACGCCATGATTCCCGCAATGACAAACATAATAACCGGAAGAAATGCAGAGTTCATATTCCACATCTCCGCTACACTCGCTAAATATTTACCCGTCCCTAACCTTTCAATCAAATCAACAATCGTCCACGCAAATAACAAAATGTAAATCGCAGGTAGCATCGATTTCATCCCTTCGATTACTCCCCTATAGAAAATTCGAGGCTCCACACTTTTAGTAACGAAAGCTTGCCTTGCAAACATTACCGTTGTAACAATTAAAGCTAGTAAGCCCCCAGCTAAAAGAGACGTACTAACATCTGTATTTTCAAAAATTTTCAATATAGTAGGACTACCTTCACTTGCATGATAGCCTGTCCAAATCATCACCCCAACTGTTCCAACGATGAGCGCAATGATTGGAAAAATGAGATCAAAAACAGACCCAGATCGACTAGTCGGTAATTCATTCTTCAGTTCACCAGCAATCGGCTTAGCTGGATCATATAGTTGCCCTTCTCTCATCGCTCGCATTTCATGTACATTCATCGAACCGAGATTAAAGTTTCGAAAAATGACAACCAACACTATTCCGAGTGAAGCCCATACGTAAAAATTCATTGGAATAAGTTGAATGAAAGCTGAAAAAGCAGTATATTCACTCACCCCATGTACCGCTAAAATAGATCCAATAACCGTTATAATATATGCACCCCAGCTTGATATTGGTGAAATCACGCATACAGGAGCAGACGTTGAATCAATAATGTAAGCAAGCTTCGCTCGCGATACGTTTTGTCTATCCGTAATCGGTCGCGTCACTTGTCCAACAGCCAATGCATTGAAATAATCATCAATAAAAATAATAATCCCAAGAATAAATCCGACAAATTGAGCACCTGCGCGTGTTTTCACACGTTTCATCGCCCAATTACCAAACGCATGACTACCCCCTAATATTGAAATGAATGCGGTAATCATGCCGAGCAACAGTAAGAACAACATAATGAAAATGTTAGATGTATGGAGCGCACCGTCACTAATAAATATAAGTTTCACTGCATTTGCAATTATGACACTCGTGTCAAAAATATTAAAATTCGCCAATAAAAAAGCAGATGTAACAATTCCAACCGCTAATGACAATAACACTCTTCGCGTAAAAACTACCATCAAAATGGCTAAAAGTGGGGGCAATAAAGAATAAATCGTATTATCCAATGTTTCACCTTCTTCCATACTTGTTATACTACCATAACAATGGTCTTTCAGACCTTTAAAAGAAAATATAAATTCTGCCATTAATTTTCCTTATAACATTTACTTTACAAAATATGCTAAAATAGGTCATGAAATACATAAGGGACGGGGAGGGTTGTAACCATGCAAAAAATCAACCAAACCGAAAAACTTTTAGATGAAATTAATTATTTGCGAAATAGATTACTTGCAGTAGGAACGAAAAAAGGTTTATCTCACTGTAAAACATTAAGAATTAGCCGGGAGTTAGATAAACTTTTGAATGAATACCAATCAAATTCATCTTCTTTTTCTTCAAAACACACACCATCCCGAGATTAACCCGACTTCTAAATATCCATCCCTACACTAAAATATGATAAAATATAATCATCACTTGTTAGAGGTTTGGAGTGGGTTCCATGATACCAAACAATATAAAAATAATCCCGATCATTATTCCCGTTAAATCCCCATTAAAAAGCGTTAATTTTTATTTAATAAAGACCGACCATTCATTATTATTAATAGACGCAGGCATGAACATCGATGATTGCTGGCAAGGATTGAATACCACGTTAGCGAAACATGATTTTACACTACAAGACATTACACACATTATCATTACACATCACCATGTTGACCATGTCGGCTTAATTAATCGCATCGTAGAAAACTATCAAATCCCTGTGTACAGTCATCGTTTTTCTGTTCCTCGCTTAAGACGTGACCCTGAATACTTGCAGAAACGAATTGAATTTTTTGCAGATCTTTACGATAAAATGGGTTGCGGAGAAGCAGGGGAAAAGCAAATCAATTACTTAAAAAATGCTGCTAAAAAGAATACTGATCAATCAATAACATACGAACTTCATCATATTGAAGAGCTTTCGCTGAACGAGTTTCAAATAGTCGAAACACCCGGGCATGCGATTGACCAAATTGCACTTTACGATGAAACGGGAAAAACGTTACTCTCTGGTGATTTACTCATCGAACATATTTCGAGCAATGCCCTCGTCGAACCAGACGAATTCGGGAATCGAATGAAAACGTTAGTCGATCATGAAGCATCACTTAAAAAAATCCAAGCATTAAATATCGAACGCGTTTACCCTGGTCACGGTCAAGTGATTGAAACACCTCATGACCTCATTGAAAGAAGAATCCTCGGTATTGAAAACAAGGCGAATAAATTTCTAGCCTTGCTTGAAGAAAAAAGCTTAACAGCTAGCGAGCTCGCACAACAATTTTACAAAGATACATACAAGAAACAATTTTCCCTCGTCATGTCGGAAATAATCGGTCACCTTGACTACTTGGAACATAAAGGGAAAGTAAAAAAAGACTTTGAAAATGGTGTTTGGAACTATTTTGTATAAAACATAGTAAAAGCAGAACCTAGCATTTTTGGTTCTGCTTTTATTATTTCGTTCAACTGAACTCTTGATACTGTTTCACATGGAAATAGTTTGATTACCTCGTTTAATCTACCGGAAGATGTGACGACGATTACGTATGAGATTTCCAGACGATCTGAGATAAAATATAAGCAATTGTTGCTGAAAGTAATGTAAGCCATATAGGAAGTGATGTAATTCCACCAAACTCTACGGTTCTCGTTAGCTCATTCGATACTATTGACAAATCATTCGATACATACAGTTTTATTAAAATAAAACCCGTTAGCATTTGAAAAATAACTTGAAGTAGTGAAAAGCTGAGAATAAATACTAAATACTTTTTCAAATGAACCACCTCTTTTTTATACCTCTTAATATTTATCGGCTACATTTCCTATGTTTTTACGATGATCCACAATCCACTGTTTATACTTTTTGTGAATAGTACCAAACTTTTTAAACTCACATTCTGTAGATTTGATTTATCATTTTTCAAATAGTATCTAAAAAATCCGTAAAGGACACGCATTTATCCCTCTATTGATATTGATGACATTCTACATGCATTGAGCATTGCGCAAGTATTTATTATAAAATTTTGCTATACTGAAAAAAATTAAAGTCAATGCAGGTGAATGATAATGAACGAGGACGAAACAATTTTTGAAATTGGAATTAGTACATTTTTAGAAGCGACAACAAACCCGATTACAGGAGAAACAATTAGTCACGCTAAACGACTACAAAATGCCATTGAAGAAATTGTGCTCGCTGATGAAGTTGGCTTAGATGTATATGGGGTTGGAGAACACCATCGAAAAGATTATGCGAGTTCCGCTCCCGCTGTCGTACTAGCTGCCGCTGCCTCTGTAACGAAAAAAATTCGACTCTCAAGTGCAGTGAGCGTATTGTCATCAGATGATCCCGTGCGCGTCTTTCAAGAGTTTGCGACGCTTGATGGTCTGTCCAACGGACGAGCTGAAATTATGGCAGGGAGAGGCTCTTTTATCGAATCATTTCCACTGTTCGGATACAGCTTAGATCATTACAACGAATTGTTTGATGAAAAACTTGATTTGCTACTTAAAATTAGAGAATCTGAAAAAGTGACTTGGTCAGGAAAACATCGTGCGTCAATCAATACTCTCGGCGTTTACCCACGACCGATTCAAGATCCTCTTCCCGTCTGGATTGCCAGTGGTGGTACGCCACAATCCGCGGTTAGAGCAGGTACATTAGGTCTTCCGATTGCCCTCGCGATTATTGGTGGTATGCCTGAACGATTTGCACCTATAGTCAATCTGTA
Organism: Pueribacillus sp. YX66; assembly: GCF_041725775.1. Taxonomy (NCBI): domain Bacteria; kingdom Bacillati; phylum Bacillota; class Bacilli; order Caryophanales; family Bacillaceae; genus Pueribacillus; species Pueribacillus sp. YX66. The sequence continues at coordinate 80,695 of NZ_JBEUEL010000011.1, forward strand.
TAAACAAGCGGCGGAAAAAGCAGGACACGATCCGAATCAGCTTCAGATTGCAACCCACTCTCACGGTTTTGTCGATGAAACAAATGAGAAAGCGGCGGAACTATTTTATCCACCAACCGCAGCGCAAATGAACGTCATCGGACGTGAGCGTGGCTGGGGTCCTTACACTCGCGAAACATTTGATGCAGGACGCAGTTTGAAAGGTGCACTATACGTCGGAGATCCTGAATACGTCGCTGAGAAAATTCTTTTATTACGGAAAAATTTAGGGATAAACCGCTTTTTTTTACATGTGAATGTTGGCACGATGCCACATCGTGATATTCTTCGCTCAATCGAGCTTCTCGGTACTAAAGTCGCTCCAATCGTCAGAAAAGAAATTGCAAAAGAAAACAAATAAATCAAGTGTGTGAGTCCTTTTAGGCTCCACACTCTTTTTTATTATCTGCATGTTCTCGTTGAATAGAGAAATACTTAAACAAATGAAGTCGAGGAGGATGTGCAGTTGAATCCAAAAAATCATCAAAAGCAAGCGATTCAAAACTTCTTAAAAGTCAACCCGCTCTCCTTAAAGACGTTACAAGACCAGGTCATCGTCATTACAGGCGCATCGAGTGGCATCGGTCTCGTCACAGCAAGAATGGCTGCTTCACAAGGAGCAAAAATCGTTGCTGCAGCAAGAAATGAAAGTGCATTAAAAGAATTAGTAAATGAACTTCAAGATAAAGGTCAGGAAGCGATTTGGGTAAAAGCAGATGTCGGTCGCGAAGAAGAGGTTCGCAATATTGCAGAAACGGCAATTAAAAAGTTTGGAATGTTTGATACGTGGGTAAACAATGCTGGCGTAGCCGTTTTCGGTCACGCTATTAACGTAAGTATCAAAGATATGAAACGAATGTTTGCTACAAACTTTTGGGGGGTTGTCTATGGATCAAAGGAAGCGGTCAAACATTTTAAAGAAAGAAAGGAGCCAGGTGCTCTTATCAATATTGGAAGCTTTTACGGTGACAGAGGTGCGGTTGTCCAATCCTCCTATGCTGCTTCCAAATTTGCAGTCCATGGATGGACGGAAAGTTTACGTATGGAATTAGAAAAAGAAAAAGCTCCTGTCTCGGTAACGCTTATTCATCCCGGTCGAATCGACACCCCATACAATGAACACGCGCACAGCTATTTAAATAAACAGCCCGCACACGGGGGTATGATTTACCCACCGGAAGCAGTAGCCGAAGCGATCCTATATGCTGCGGAAAACCCAAAACGAGACCTTTACATCGGGTCTCAAGCGAAAGTGATGGAACTCATTGGAACGCTATTGCCAAGAACGACTGATAAACTGATGGAACTCTGGCTTTATCGTTCCCAACGCGCCGATAGACCGTCTAAACCTCGTGAAGAAAGTGCCTTATACGACGCAGGTTACGGATTGCACGAGCGCGGAACGAACTACGGTTGGAAACGAGCAAGAAGTCTGTACGTAAAAGCAAGCAAACACCCGATCATCTCACGTATCGCTGTAGTCGGAGTCGGTACATTAGCGTGGGCTTTGATAAAAAGGAAAGAATAGTTTTTCTGGCACCCTTTCATGGGTGCTTTTAAATTCAGTGTCAGTAAATCATATTTTTAGTGATTAACACATTCATCGCTATATTTTGCCTTTCAAACCACTCCAATAGCGAGATTGGAAGAGTTTAAACTTACCATCATACATTACGATCTCGGACTATGCGGTTAACTGGGGCAATAGCTTGCATCATATAGCCTAGGAAGCTTAGAAAATCTTTAAACTCGTGCTATTTGACTTTTTATAAAGAAAATATAAAGTGCAACATACAATCTACTTAAATAAAAATCAGTTCAAATGAGCTTAAAATTTTACCTTTTCGTGGCATCGAAGACATGATAATATTTATGTATAGATATGAAAACGTTTTCTATGACTGTTAGCGGATTCATTTTATCCGTCGCTATTATGAATGATGAACATATCATTTTCATGGATGCATAAATTTGATTTTAAAAGGTTGAAAATTTGCAAAAGTACGTCAAAAGGAGAGATAAATATGAAACAAGATATTTTAGCTAGATACCCACAACAGCCTCACGGAGGCACACTTATAAACAACGTATTAACTGGAAAAAAACGCGAAGAAGAACTTGCCAGAGCAAAACAATTGCCTACAATAATGGTTGACCTTGAAGCAGTGATTACGATCGAGATGATTGCAACAGGCGTACTTTCACCAAATGAAGGATTTATGAATGAACAAGATTACAAGTCTGTTCTTAAAACGGGTCGGTTAGCAAATGGACTCGTATGGCCTGTGCCGCTAAGCTTTGCACCGATCGGGGATCGCAATAAAGAAATCATTCAATCGCTTTCCATCGGAGATGAAGTAGCACTTGCTGATGATACGAAAGAACCTGTTGCCATACTAAAAATCGAAGATATTTTCGATTACGACAAAACAGAACGAGCCTCTTATCTCTTTGGAACAACCGATCGGAACCATCCGGGAGTTGATGCAATTTATCGTCGCATGGGAGACATTTCTCTAGGCGGTCCACTTACGCTCCTGCGTCGCGCTAACTGGGGGCCTTTCGAAAAACTTAGAATGGAACCAAAAGACACGTGGCGCCTCTTTTTTGAAGAAAAAAAATTTCGGTCTGTCGCTGGTTTTATTACAGGAGCAAATCCGCTACATCGAGGGCATGAATACATTCATAAAAACGCACTTGAAGAAATTGACGGCTTATTGCTTCAGCCTCTCGTTGAAATGGCAAAACGCGAATATACTCGCCATGAGTTTCGCATGCTTGCCTATCGGACCGTACTCGACACATATTATCCAAAAAACCGTTCAATACTTGCGCCATTGCGAGTGACTTACATTTTCGCTGGACCTCGTGAAGCTGTTCTGCACGCATTAATTATGAAAAATTACGGTTGCACGCATGCATTAATCGGACGAGATCACGCTGGAATCGGTGATTACTATGATAAATATGCGAGCCATACCATCTTTGACGAATATACACCTGAAGAGCTTGGGATCGACATCCGACTGTTCCATGAAGTGTTTTACTGCCTGCGCTGTGATAATCCTGCATCTGAGCAGTCCTGTCCACACGATAATCACTATCGCATCCGAATCTCAGGCACGAACATCCGTGAAATGCTTCGTCATGGTATTTTACCGCCTAAAGAAATTGTTCGTCCGGAATCTGCAAGAATTGCGATGCAAGGCATCCAACCTAAAGGTACCGATGAAAACGGAGAAGCCGTTCTACCCGTTGGTAAAATCGTCAAAGGTACGTTCCCATTTTATACTAAAAGAACACGTTTAGGCGGCCCAAAAAGAGAAACACCGTTAACACAAGACGAACTAAACAAACGTGATTTAGAAGCAGTAATTATGGACGTTCGTGAAAATGCCGACCGTGTATATAAAGAAGTGTTCGATGAATATAGCAATGTCGGTGATACAGATCGAAATTTGCAACCTGAATGGAGAACAGATGCCCTCGATGCGCTAAAAACTCAACAACAAATGGTCATTCAAGATCTTAAAGAAAAGGTTGCGCAAGCTCCTAACGTTGCTTCCGATGAATTCATGTATCAAGATAAAGAAGAAGCCGAGCGTGAATTAGAAATGGCGAAAAAGATTCTCGATGACATTCCAAAAACACTTCGCAATGACGATTTAAAATACCGCACATGGAATCCTCTTCCGTACAAACGTTATCGTGGTAGTGATGAATCGAATGAAGAGTAAAAGTGATTTGCTGAAATTTTCAATTGGCGAGCTGATGTGATTGCGAAAACAAGGACTTAACCTTCGAAATGGTTAAGTCCTTTCTTTAATATGATTTACTTTCGTCCAACTAAAGTGAGCAAATCAATGGTGACATCTCGAATCTGGGTCCAAAAACGCATCAATTTTTTCTTGATTAACACGCTAATGGTGTCATGTGAATTATATCTCCCGATTCATCTCGATTCCATTTTTTTTCGATCATAGAATCATAATTGGGAGGTTCTCCGATAGTTTTATGAAATTATTTCGTCATGCTATTCCTTTCAAAATAAAAAATCACAGGCATCTATCTGTGATTCAGCGTAAAAAAAAAAGAAAACTGACGTTTTTTAACCAAAAATTAATGCTACGAATATTGATGCGTCTGGCTAAACGGGAAAGGCAATGACAGCGGAAGTATTCTATGCAAATGTTATTTTTGAACAAAAAAACAGACAGCATGATCCGTCTTTCTTCAAAGTTACATATATAGTCAAAATGAGGATTATTAAAAATGGACAGACTCATCCCTCTACTCTGCATACATAAGCAGAGCCTTTGAACATATGAAGTTTATTGTTCAAAGTTTCGGGCGAAGTCTGACAAATACACTTAATAATCCTCCTCAAACTATTCAATTGTAATCTTCTGTAGTATAACCTAAACAAAATAAACGTTAAAAGAGCTTTTAAAGTTTGTATCTTTATCATATTGATCATAATTATTAAGCGTTCTCATTAACTAAATTTCCTAGTTTGTTATAAACCCAATATTTTATAGACAACTTTGTTGTCCGAACATCTCTCTATCGCCCAACTCACTGCAGGGGCACTGACTTGTACTCGCTCCATCGATTGAATATTCGATTCTAACTGTTGATTTTAGTTTTCTAGCTGATCGGATTGCAAACTTCAGCAATGTAGCGTTCTGGAAACTGTTGATGTGCTCGAAGCATCATTTCACTTAAATAAAATAATCCCATCGGCTAACGGAATGTATGTTCGATTAAAATATTGTTTTGCAGAATGATATGTTTTCCCTTTTAGTTCAGGTTCCAATGCAAATTCTCGTATACTCTTTTCTACATTTTCCATTTCTTTTATATACGAGCGACACATCTTTAAGACCGAAGCGGTTGTTGCTGAACTTCCGATAAAAACATCGTAATGGTCATGAATTGACCCCCTAATCAAAGCCATGCTCTGTTTTCAAATGAAAAACAGCACTAAACTGCATCAATGAGGCTCTTCATCATTGGCCTCTGTAAGAAGTCTCATTTTATAACGCAATTCAGACGCTTTTTCTTCAAGAGCTCTTGTTTTTTTATTTAACGATGTGATCTCGTCTTCAAGTGACTGAATAATATTTCGTTGACGACGCTTTAATTCCTGATCAGTATCTTGAACAGCAAAGCTCATTTCACCATGCTTCCAACATTGTTTTAAATCTTGAAACAATCGATCTTTTTGCCTAGATAATGAATGTAATTCATTTTCTACTTTTAATAATTTTCGTTTTTCTTTTGTAACAGAAAATATCTCTTCCGAAACATTCTTTAACTGATCGTTTAGTTCAACCATTTTCTCATTCATTTATTACACCTTCTCACTTGCCTAATTTATTAAAACCTTGTCGAAGTAAAACGCCCATTGTTTCAAACTCTTCTGCAACACTACGAATGCGTTCAATATCTTGCTGTAAAGCAATAGTGAAAGTGCGAACAACTTTCTTTTCAGTTTGAATCGTTTCCTTTGCACGAATATTGCTTTTAACTGTTGTCTGAGTCGCAAACGAAACATGATTATCCCCAAATGATTGCAAGGCGTTTTCTAACTTTGTCACCACTCTTCGTGCCACTTCTTTATTGCTTTAAATATCTCTCATTCAATCACCCTCAATAGGATTCCAGTTTTACCCAGAATTTTCTTTTAATTTTATATAAAGTTAATGGATAATCAATAGTAATAAAGTTAGTTTTTATTGGTTAGTTATCATCTTAAAATTAGTATAGAAGTAAAGTTTTAGTTCAAAAACACTAAAAACCTAATTTGTTTATAAACTTTACTATAAATCTAAGCAACGCATCGAAAATGATTATTTCTCAAAATTATATTTTCCTGATGCCTTAAAGTACGACCGTTTATACAAAACAACGGAAGCATTACATTCTAGCAATCCGCTTAACCAATAGAGTCTAGCTCTCTAATCAAAAATTCTAAAATTCCTTTCACTAGTTATCTATTTTTTAAAAAAAGTGTAAACAAATGAGCATGAAAAACAATAACACTGTAGTCCGACTTGCCTAATTACAATAAAACGACATAATGCAACTTGTTACTCTATTCAAGCACCTTAATGATTGTTAAAATTTTACACAGTTACGTAAAATTTATAATCATTTTTAGGATAGCAAATTCGGGAGGAAATGTAAGATGTACGAAGTTCAAAGCAGTCATTCGCAAGTTCAACAAATCGTAAATGAAATGGAAAACGTCATACAATCGATAACAGGAGTCAAGCAAAATGTAGAAACTGCGAATCGAACAACTGTCTCTGGTAATGAAACAGCTAAAACGACGATAAACGAGCATAAATCAATGATGATTCAATTAATGAATGTTTTCAAGCAAGATGTAGAGCGTCTGCAAACCATCGCACTTGAGTTTAACCGAACAGATGTCGAGGCTGCGAATATGTATCGAAAATTAATTTAATTTACATTGAATAAGTAAAGTTAAGTTTTTCGCAAAAAGGATGTGAACTTTAATGAGCATTAACATGTTTCTTGGTGAGGTGGATAGTCAAACTAATTCGATTGTTTCCATATGCAACACCTATATTGAAGAAATGGTGAAATTCAGAAATGTTATTTTCAATTTCACTTCCCAAGAATCATTAAGAGGTAAAGCTTATCAAGCTGCTAAAACTTATTTTAATAGTGTATACATTCCGCTAGCAAATGGTGTTATCATGGCATCTGAAGCTATCATTGAGGCAAACAAAAAATTTCCAGACGCATTTCGCGCTGAGGTAGATGGAAACGATGTTATCGAAGAGCAGCTCATCGCTCAAATCAAACAAACCAATTCACTTATTGACTCTTATACAACTGTACAAACAATAAGCCCATCGATAAGTATGATGGTAGCGACGTTAAGAGCACTGAAACTAAGAATAGAGAGAAAACTAGAAAGACTTTATGCATTCAACGGAAAATCACCGACCTTTTTTAATGATGCAAAAAATTTGTTAAATCAAGTCGAATCCGGGATAATTGAAATTTCAAGCGGCCGTACATGGAATGCGAGTACAAACATGTTTTCGACAGATTCGATTAACATGGATTGGGCAAGAACTCTTAATCAACGTTGGGACGAGAATGTAGAAAGCTTGGAAGAAGAAGCGCTTAAATATATGCATGAATTAGAAAGAAAACTTCCAGATGTCACAGAAGAAGATGTTAAGAAGTTACTTACGATGACGAAACATTGCCCCGATGTTGAAGTGCCAGAAACATTGCTTGAATTTTTAATAAGAAAAGGTCCGGAGTTCGTTGAAAATTTGGAGGAAGAACTTAAATCAACAACAATTAGTGACTTCACAGCAAAAACATTAGAAACTAGCGGAGGTCAAGTGAAAAGCATTTCCCAATTAATAGCTTACTATTCTGCTACATGGGGACCAGAAAATACCCCGAATAGTTTTATTATGATGTCCCCAGAACAAGCTAACAAACTTAATCGAGCTGTAAAAATTGGAAATACAATAAAAAATGTTGGACGGATTTTGCCAGCTGTTGGTTCGGCGATTGACTTTGGCACTCAATTATATGAAGGTGAAGATGTAACCGATGCTGCTATCAAAACAGGTGCTCACGTTGCGATTGGACTTGCTGGAGGAAAAGCAGGGGTAGCAATCGGGGCTGCAATCGGGTCCGTTGTACCAGTCGCAGGAACAGCAGTCGGGGCTGCAGCAGGCTTTGTGATCGGTGTTGGAATTACAGCTATTGGAAGTGCAACGTTTGACTTTTTATATGATAATCGAGAAGAAATCTATGAAAGTGTTAAAGCAACGGTCAACTCTGTTGGCGAAAAATTAAATAATGTCGGGAAAGAAATAGGTAAAGGCGTTAAAAAAGCTGGAAAGGCTGTCGCTGGTTTCTTTAGCGGATTAGGTAGTGCTTTTGCATAATAGAAAGGTGATAATATGGCTAGATCGTTCGTTCCGTTTTATCATAAAAAGACGGAAGATTTTACGTTATATTACGATTATGAAGCAAACCATTTTTTTAAAAGCAAAGTAGGTAGACAACACCCCTTTCTTCCAATATTATCAGGTACAGCTGGGATAGTGATTTATGCCCTTTTTAAAAACAAGGTTCTTGATTGGGGGTTTACATATCCGATATCAGTTGTCTTATTTAGTTTATTTATTAGTTGTATACTCGCTTTGGGAGCAATGGGCGGACTTATGTATACAATGAATAAATACTTAGATAATCATAAAGTCATCGTTACCTTATCTCAAGAAGAAATTAGACACTATCTTCATGATGGAGAACGATGGTTAAAATCCAAAATGTTATTACTCTCGATGTTATTCTTTTTTGTGCTCATTAATATCTTGATCCTTCTGATTGTGCCGAATAGCGGCTTATTTTTCTTTACGAATACTGGTTTAAGTGCGGCTTTGATTATACTCATTTGGGGAATCAGACCGATAAAAAGAATAAAAATCTACAAACAATTTAAAAAAGAACTGGAAAATGATCAGTCGGAGTTGATTTAAATGGAAAAATTATTACCGTTAGGCTCAGTAGTCATGTTAGAAAATGGAGAACAAAAGCTAATGATTACAAGTCGTGTTCCACTCTATAATAATGAAGGAACAATTGGTTATTTTGATTATGGAGGGTGTTTATATCCAAACGGTCATGTTGATCAACAAATGTTCTTCTTCAACGCCTCCGATATTGCAGAAGTCTACTTTGAAGGATATGTCGACGATTCTGAATTAGAATTCCAAGAGAGATACAAAGAAGAAATCAAAAAGGTACAATATCCTAAACTTTTACTTGTTGATGAAGAAAATTAAAATAATTGATGAAAAAACTCGTAAACTGCTGTTCTTCACAGCCAGTTTGCGAGTTTTCTATTTGCCATAATAAAATCTTATGAACCTTTAGTCGTCATCATTATCATCAGGTTTTTCCGGTTCAGGATCTTCCTTTGGCGGTTCTTCATCTTTAGGCTTTTCTGGTTTTGGCTTCTCAGGTTTTTCTTTGTCTTTCTTGCCTTTATTTTCATCATGATCTTTCTTCTGATTGTCATCTTTTTCTTCTTTTTTCCGTTCTGAATCCTTGTCATTGTCTTTCTTTTTCTTGTCTTCTTCTTTTTTCCCTTTATCAGACTTATCCTCTTCTTTATCATCTAATTCCTTTTCGGGTGGGGGATCAGGGATAGTTCTGACAGAAGACGGACGTTTAAAATCAGGTGTTTCTTTCCCTTCAGAAACGTGAGCCATAATTTCTTTAAAAATCAGCCGAGCGATGCGCGTATCGTTTGATTTAACATACGTTTCCTGTGTGATTTTATCGTAACCTATCCATACTGAAGCAGTGTAGCGTGTAGTGTAGCCGACAAACCAAGCATCTGCTGCTCCCGACCCATAAATACCATCCGGAAGCTGGTTTGTACCTGTTTTTCCAGCTAAGGGTAATCCAGGAATATTTGCTAGTTGTCCCGTTCCTTGTGTAACAACAGCCTTCAGCATATCTGTAATTAAATAAGCGGTCCTCTCACTCATTGCCTTCACAGATTCGGGTTGAAGTTTCCGCTCTCTACCATCAAGATAAACAATTTTCCTTACAGCATGAGGCTGATTATACACCCCTTCGTTACCAAACGCTGCAAAAGCTCCAGCAAGTTGAAGCGGCGAAACTCCATCTTTAAAACCACCGATTGCATACGCAGGGTACACTTCATCTAACTCGATCCCGAGCTTTCCAGCAAAATCTTTTACTTCATCCGAGCCAACAGCTTGCATCGTTTTAATTGCGGGAATGTTATACGACCACTGCAAAGCCGTTTTCATCGTCACATTTCCGTGATACTTGTTGTTCCAATTTCTGAACACCTTTCCATTTAATTCAATCGGTTCATCTTTTATCATTTGGTTCGGTGTCCAGTTTAACTTTTCAATCGCCGGTCCATAAGCCATGATCGGTTTAGCAGTTGATCCAGGTTGACGTTTTAATTGAGTCGCATAATTAAAACCTCTTTCAATCTCATCCTCTTCCATGTTTCGCCTTCCACCAAGCGCACGTATTTCACCAGTTTCCGTGTCCAATAGCGCAACACTTGCTCTAAATTGCTCATCCGGATAATCAATATGTTCATCCGTCATTAATACTTTTTCCGTAAATTCTTGCGCTTTTGGATCAAGTGTTGTATAAATTTTTAATCCTTCAGTATAAATCGCTTTCTCATGAATACCTTTTTCTTTTAGCTCTTCAATAACATGATCAATAAAACTTTGATATTTCGTCTGTTTCTTTTGTTTTTTCAGCAAGTCTTTGACAGAGGTTAATTGCGCTTCCTTCTTTTCTTTTGCTGATATAAATCCATGTTTCTCCATCAAGGAAAGTACGGTATCTCTTCTTTTTTCTGCAAGCTCAGGATATTCAATTGGATTATAAGCGCTAGGTCTTTGTGGCAAACCAGCAAGTAATGCAGCCTCACTAATCGTCAGTTCCTCTACCGACTTAGAGAAAAATACTTCTGAAGCTGTCGCAATACCGTAAGTACCTTCACCGAAGTAGACTTTGTTTAAATATAGCTCTAAAATTTCTTCTTTTGAATATTTTCTTTCCAGTTTTAAAGCGAGATACATCTCCTGAATTTTGCGCTCAACTGTTTTTTCTGAAGACAAATAGGACAGCTTGACAAGTTGCTGTGTAATCGTACTGCCACCTTCCGCTCCAAAACCTTCTTTGACGTTTTCCACTAACGCCCCGCCAATCCGCTTAATATCAATCCCTTGATGACTCCAAAATCGAGCATCTTCAACGGCCAGAAATGCATTCTGAACCCTCTCTGGCACTTGATCTAACGATATGGTTTTACGATATTCTTCTCCTGCGATATCTAAGACTTTCTTATTGTTCATGTCATATATCGTAGATGATTGAGGGGCTACGAGCTGCTCTGGATTCAAGGGTGGAGCATCTTTTACGTAAGCAATACCAACAACTGCCAATACACCGACAAATAAAAAAAAGAAGATAAAAAGCGCTATCCCAGTTCGAATGGCTAGTTTCTTAAATTTACTTTCTCCTTTACTCCGCTGCTTTCTAAACTCTGAACGACTTGGATATTGTTCCCCCATAACGCTATTCACCCTCATCAGTAATCATGTTGCCAATCATTATTGAAAAAAAGGAACGGGCTAAAAATACGTAAGTGAATTTGCATTTTCCATTATATGATTGTATTTATTCGATAAGAGGAAATGACATATTTTCCGATAAAAAGTTTCGACATCAATTGCACAACAAAAAATATACAAAGGCTAAAAAACTAATTTCCATCAAGTCTTCTACCATTTTACTCTGTACTATTCTCATTACCCAAAAGTCTCACCAGCGTAACCTATTTTTAAAGATTTTTTTGTTCTTCAATTTTGTTAATCTCTCGGTTCAAGCGGGCCATATCTTGTTCAGCCATGTCCAAAAATTTCTTTAAATCCTTCTCCATTTCTCCTGCACCTTCTTTTAACTGTTGTTGAATATTCGAATAAATATCTAACATTTGGTCGATTTGATGACGTAAGTTTTCCACCTGTTCTTTCGGTTGCAAGCGCTTGTCAGCAGCTGAGTCCACTAACACATTTTGAAACCACTCAGCCTGTTCAGCGCCATCAAATTCTAAAAGAACATCAATCGTCTCATCACTGTCTGCCATACCAGCGATAAACAAAAATGGATCTGGTAATTGTACATCATGAATGAATCCCATATATGAAATTCTCGGCCAAATCCCAAATCGTTTCGTTGACATCCTTACACCAATGTTTGAACGTTCCAATGACTTGACAAAAGAAACTCGCTCAAGGCGTCCAGCAAGAAAACCTAAAAGGGCTATTCTTCCAGCATCTTGCACCCCTGTCATCGCAAAATTGCGAATAACCGCCCATTTATCGGTTCGCTTTACCAAGGAATCACCTTCTTTCATCAATCTTCTATCGTTTAATAACTACTGCTTATATTATAACGCATAAATTAAGACAACGTTCATCAAAGAAACCTTTCGTATGTGTCAAGTTATTCTCGGTTGTTCTTTTACACCAATATTTTCAGCACTCTATTTTTGTACGCTTTTTAGGCTA
>NZ_JBEUEL010000012.1:0-74135 GCF_041725775.1 Pueribacillus sp. YX66
AATACATCATACCTTGGAAAAGGTATAACGATTTAAAACTAGTAAAAATACTAGTTAATAATAATATACGAGGAGGAAAGTATGAAACAGCGAATAATAACAGCGATTATCGCTGGAATTCCGCTCATATTTCTCGTCATAATCGGTGGTATCCCATTTACCGTATTATCAATGTTACTTTCATTAGTAGCTGCATCAGAGCTATTAAAAATGAAGAACATCCGACATTTTTCGCCACTAGGTATGATTGGGTTTTTATTAACATTTATAATTGTTATGCCTGAACAATGGTATACTCAAATTTTTCCATTTTTTGAGAGCAAGTCGGACGGTTTATTATTAGCCCTTTTGTTACTGTTAGTACTTACTGTTTTAACAAAAAATCGGATTAGCTTTAATGAAATTTCATTTGTTTTAATGAGTGCGTTGTATGTAGGGTTTGGATTTTACTTCTTTTACTTAACGCGAGCGATCGAAAATGGACTACCGCTTTTCTTTTTTGTCTTGTTCAACATATGGGCGACTGACAGTGGTGCTTATTTTATAGGAAGAGCATTTGGAAAAAGAAAGCTGTGGCCTGAAATTAGTCCGAAAAAGACGATTGAAGGAGCAATAGGTGGTATCGTATCTGCTGTCATTCTCTCGATCATTTTTCAGTTCGTTTATCCGCTATTTTCAATACCTTATGTCATCGTCATTGCGATTATCATAGCAGTGTTCGGGCAACTTGGTGACCTAGTCGAGTCAGCGCTTAAACGACATTACGGAGTGAAAGACTCAGGGAACATTTTGCCTGGTCACGGAGGAATTTTAGATCGTTTTGATAGTTTAATCTTTGTTTTGCCGGTATTGCATTTATTCAACCTCATTTGATTATACATGAAGCTAAGGAGTGTTTTGTTTGAAAAAAATTAGTTTGCTCGGAGCGACAGGCTCGATAGGTACACAAACGCTCGATATTATTCGTATGTACCCTGAGTCATTCCAATTAATTGCAATGTCGTTTGGGCAAAATATAACGCTTGGAAAACAAATAATTCACGAATTCAAACCGAAACTCGTTTCCGTCGGTACGAAAGAAATTAAAGATGAGCTTATTACCAACGTGCCGGATGGAACGAGGATCGTTTACGGAGAGAAAGGATTAATTGAAGTTGCCACTCATCCTGAGTCTGATGTGTTGCTTAATTCTGTCGTCGGAAGTATCGGACTTAAGCCAACACTTGCAGCGATTGAAGATGGTAAAACGATTGCAATTGCAAATAAAGAAACGTTAGTGACTGCAGGTCATATTGTTATGGAAGCTGCGGAGGCTAAAGGTGTGCAAGTTTTGCCGGTAGATAGTGAACATTCGGCGATTTTTCAATGTTTAAATGGCGAGCAAAAGAGTGAAGTTTCAAAACTTATTTTAACAGCCTCTGGAGGTAGTTTTCGCGATCGGACGAGAGAACAATTAAAGAATGTGACTGTTGAACAAGCGTTAGCTCATCCAAACTGGTCAATGGGTGCAAAGCTAACTGTTGATTCGGCAACGATGATGAATAAAGGGCTTGAAGTGATTGAAGCACACTGGCTTTTTCAAATACCGTATGAAAAAATTGAAGTGATCTTACATAAGGAAAGTATCATCCATTCAATGGTTGAATTTCAAGATACGAGCGTTATCGCACAACTTGGCACTCCGGATATGAAGATCCCTATCCAGTACGCGCTTACTTACCCTGCAAGACTTGAATTATCCCAAACAAAAAGGTTAAACTTAATTGAAATAGGTAAGCTCCATTTTAGTGAAGCTAGCTTTGAACGTTACCGTTGTTTAAAAATGGCGTATGAGGCTGGAAAAATCGGTGGCACAATGACATCTGTGTTAAATGCAGCGAACGAAGAGGCGGTTGCTGCGTTTCTAGCAAATCGAATTACTTTTTTACAAATTGAATCCATTGTGGAAAGTGCAATGAATAAGCATACGCCAATCCAAAACCCGGAGTTAGACGAGATTATTGCTACTGATCAAGAAACGAGACAATTTGTTCAACAATTAATCGTGTAAATAAAGGTGGTTAAATGTACATGAACAGTGTAATTGCGATCATCATCATTTTTGGGCTTCTTGTTTTCATTCATGAGCTCGGACATTTGTTATTAGCAAAAAGAGCAGGCATCTTATGTCGTGAATTTGCAATTGGTTTCGGTCCGAAGTTGTTTTCGGTTAAGAAAAACGAGACCGTTTATACGATTCGCCTTTTGCCTTTAGGAGGTTTTGTCCGAATGGCAGGCGAAGACCCTGAAATGATTGAACTTAAAGCGGGTCAGAAAATCAAGATTGAAATAAATGATGATGGAGCAGTTACAAAAATTGTCATTAATCAAAAAAATAAATATCCAAATTTAAAAGAAGTCATCGTTGAACGTTCTGATTTAGAAAAGGATCTTTTAATTCAAGCTTATGAACATGAGGAAGCCCCGCTTGAAACATTTCGTGTTCATCCTAAGTGTTCTTACGTTGTTGACGGACAAGATTTTCAAATTGCGCCGCTGGATCGCCAATTCGGTTCGAAAACTGTTTTTCAGCGATTTCTAGCAATTTTTGCTGGTCCATTTATGAATTTTTTACTTGCATTTGTTATTTTGTTTATATTTGGACTCGTTTATGGATCACCTTCTAAAGAAGCCGTAATAGGTGGGCTTGCAGAGGATGGCGCAGCGATAGATGCAGGTATGCAAGTTGGAGATCGAGTCGTAGCGATTGATGGAACTCCTGTGAAAAATTGGGATGAGTTTACTGAAATCGTACAAGCAAATCCACACAAAACCTTACTATTTTCCATTGAACGTGATGGAAAAACAATCGAAGTTAACGTAACACCAAATGAGAGATTAAATTATAAAGCGGAAGAAGAAGGATTTATCGGCGTTGGCTATGAGAGAGTAACGTCAATACCGGGCTCGATTTCTTTCGGCTTTGATACGACGATATATTATACGAAAGCCATTTTCACAGGTTTAAGAATGTTAGTAACGGGACAAATTTCGATCGATAACTTGTCTGGACCTGTCGGTATTTACAACTATACGGACGAAGCGGCTAAACAAGGGATGGCAACGTTGCTTCAATGGACCGCAATGTTAAGCGTTAACTTAGGCTTAATTAATTTGTTGCCACTGCCTGCATTAGATGGTGGACGCTTAACCTTCATTTTACTTGAAGGCATTCGAGGTAAACCGGTTGATCCTCAAAAGGAAGGACTCGTTCATCTAGTGGGGTTTGCGTTACTCATGCTACTTATGATCGTAGTCACGTGGAACGATATTCAAAAGTTTTTCTTATAATGAAAACTTTACGAATGTTGTTTCTGACACAGTTTCAATAACCTGCGACGTAAGCGCTATGTTGTTTTCCGATCCATGCAGTCGCTTTCCGCGAGCAACGCCTCAACTTCCTCGGAAGCAAAGAACGGCTTCCTGCGGGATTTTCGGCTATTGCTTTTCCTGCGGAAAGCGAAGTATTCTGCCGAAGCGGTAGTGATAGCACTGCACTTACTGCGTAATTTCGTTCAACTGCGAGAATTAAGAAGCAACAAACCTTACGAACTGAATATTTAATATGAATTATTTGAGGTGTGTATATGAGACAGTCAAATTATTTTATACCGACGTTAAGAGAGGTTCCTAGCGACGCTGAAATAAAAAGTCATCAGCTCTTACTTCGTGGAGGGTTTATTCGTCAAAACGCGGCAGGAGTCTATTCTTACTTACCACTTGGTTTTACTGTTTTAAGAAAAATCGAAGAAGTGATCCGGGAAGAGATGAACAAGGCAGGAGGGCAAGAGTTACTTATGCCAGCAATTCAACCTGCTGAACTATGGAAAGAAACAGGAAGATGGGACATTTATGGCCCTGAACTTATGCGTTTAAAAGATCGGCATGCTCGTGAATTTGCGCTTGGTGCGACGCATGAGGAACTAATTACTAGTCTTGTACGCTCTGAAATAAATAGTTATAAGAAGATGCCGGCGCTACTGTATCAAATTCAAACAAAGTATCGTGACGAAAAACGTCCACGGTTCGGTTTGTTGCGTGGGCGAGAATTTATTATGAAAGATGCTTATTCGTTTGATACATCTGAAAAAGGTACAGATGAAGTATATAAACAAATGGTCCAAACGTATAAAAATATATTTAGCCGTTTTCAATTAAACTTTCGTCCTGTTGTTGCCGATAGTGGTGCAATCGGTGGTGACGATACACATGAGTTTATGGCATTATCAGAAGTTGGGGAAGATACAATTGCTTATTCAAGCGAATCTGATTATGCGGCTAATATTGAAATGGCACCATGTGTTCGATCGTATGAAAGACCAAATGAAGCTGAAAAAGAATTACAAAAGCTAGATTATGATGAATATACGAAAGAGCTTCATAAAGCGATTAAATATACTTTATTTAAAGTGAACGATTCATATTGTATCGTGCTCACACGCCAAGATCATACGATAAACGATATTAAGGTAAAAAATTATTTGAAAGCAGAACATGTAGAAATCGTTTCGACAGAAGAAGTGGCTGATGCATTAGCTATTTCAGTGGATGACGTACATCCATTTAATGAACGTTTTGAAATTTATGCAGACCATGCTGTTAAAGCGATCGTGAACGGAACACTAACTGTGCAACCGAAAGTTATCTATGTGAATGTCAATCCCTCCCGTGATTTAAATGTTAAAGACTATGCGGACTTCCGAATGATTCAAGAAGGTGATCCATCGCCTGATGGCAATGGTGAAATTCTTTTTGCGAAAGGCATTGAGATTGGACAAGTCTTTAAATTAGGAACTCGTTATAGTGAAATGATGAATGCAACATATTTAGATGAAAATGGTAAATCAAAGCCAATTATGATGGGCTGTTACGGTATCGGTGTGTCACGGACATTAGCAGCCGTTGTCGAACAACATCATGATGATAATGGAATTGTTTGGCCTGTTTCATTGGCCCCGTTTCATGTACATCTAATTACTGTCAATACGAAAAACACGGATCAAAAAGAGCTTTCCGAAAAGTTGTATTCGATTTTTCAAAATGAACAGCTTGATATTTTATATGATGATCGGTCAGAACGCGTAGGCGTAAAATTTTCGGATTCCGATTTGATCGGGATTCCTATTCGAATTATTGTCGGAAAGAAGGCAAGTGAAGACATTGTTGAACTCAAAGTGAGGAAAACAGGTGAATCGTTTGAAGTGCCTGTTAATTCAATTGTTGAAGTCGTACGACAACAACTAAAAGTTCTGTCATAAAAACAAAACAAAAAATGTGAAAATTGATGATGTGCCTCTCTTTTGAGGTGCTTCTTCATTTTTATTACGGTTTCAATCGTCCCTAGATCATAAAGGTTCAAACGGGCATTAGAAACTAAGTCTTGCTCAATCGTTAATCATTGCGAGTTTTAATGTTGCTAATAATGTTACGGACATGTGTGAACATCTATATGATCCACATCTGTGAGTCAAAGTCTCGCTATATAGGGGAGATGAGAATGGGAAATGAGTTAGAACGGTTTAAAATTTTACTTGAGCAATTGCAATTAGATGATGATAAATATACCCAATATTTTGAACGAGCAGAATTAAAAAAACTTATCATTCATGAAAAAGAACGTAGTTGGCATTTTGAACTTCATTTACAATCCATCTTACCAATAGATATATACCTATTGTTGCATAGACGAATGCAAGAAAGCTTTCGGCATATCGCAAATGTCACGTTTTCAATTTCGAGTAGAAGCGATTCCAGTTCACAACATTTAAAAGACTATTGGGCATATTATCTTGCAAACTTAAAAAATAGTTCCGAGCCGTTACTATTGCCTTTAAAAGAACAAATACCAAAAATCGAAGGAAATAAGTTAATTTTACACGCTCGTAATCAAGCTGAAGTAACATTACTACAACGAAAAATTACTCCGAATTTAATAAAAGGTTTGCAAACATATGGATTTCCCAAATATGATATTGAATTTATTGTGAATGGGCAAGAAGATGAGTATCGCCAGTTTGAACAACGCAAAGCCGAAGAAGATTCTGAGAAGATGAGATTAGCTTTGCTAGAAAGTGAGAAAAATGCGAAGCAAGATAAACGTATTAAAACAAATGGTTCTTTTATGATCGGAAAGAAAATTGAGGATGATCCAGTAGCGATTAAATCGATTCAAGATGAAGAACGTCGTGTCACGATTGAAGGTTTCGTTTTCAATCTCGATGTAAAAATTCTTCGTAGCGGACGCTCACTTTTACAAATAAAAATTACAGATTATACCGATTCATTCATAGTCAAAATGTTTTCCCGCAATGAAGAAGAAGCGGAGCTTTTTCAAGCGCTAAAAAAAGGAATATGGGTTAAAGTTCGTGGCGGCATTCAAACGGATACATTTTTACGTGATCTCGTCATGATTGCAAATGATTTAAACATTGTGACGAAAAAAGGACGCGTAGATACGGCTCCCGAAAATAAAAAGCGTGTTGAACTTCATTTACATACACCAATGAGTCAAATGGATGCTGTCACATCAACTGAAAAACTGATCGAGCAAGCGAAAAAGTGGGGACACCCTGCGATTGCAATTACCGATCACGCTGTTGTTCAGTCTTTTCCTGAAGCTTTTCAAGCAGGGAAAAAGCATGGAATAAAAGTGATATACGGATTAGAAGCAAATGTTGTCGATGACGGTATTCCGATCGCATATAACGAAGCAGAACGCAACTTGCTCAGTGAAACGTACATCGTATTCGATGTTGAAACGACAGGATTATCGGCTGTATACAACAAAATAATTGAGCTTGCCGCTGTAAAAATTAAAGATGGAGAAATCATTGAGCGGTTTGAACGATTTGCGAACCCACATGAGGCGCTTTCCGCAACAACGATAGAGTTAACCGGAATTACGGATGATATGGTAAAAGACGCACCTGAAATTGAAGACGTATTAAAAGACTTCCGTGATTTTATCGGAGATGATACGTTAGTTGCTCATAATGCAAGTTTTGATATTGGTTTTTTAAACGTAGGTTTAAAAAACATCGGTTTTGAAGAAGTGAAAAATCCTGTTATCGATACGTTAGAGTTAGCACGCTTTTTATATCCAGAATTTAAAAATCACCGATTAAATACATTATGTAAGCAATTTGATATTGAATTAACACAGCATCATCGTGCTATTTATGATGCTGAAGCGACAGGCTACTTACTTTGGAAACTTGTCAAGGATGTCGTTGAGCGTGGCACAACTTCTCATGCTCAGCTAAATGATCATGTTGGAAATGGAAGCTGGCAACGGACACGTCCATTTCATTGCACAATTCTTGCAAAAAATCAAACAGGACTAAAAAATTTATACAAACTTGTCTCACTTTCACATATTGATTATTTTTATCGAACGGCTCGAATTCCGCGTTCACAATTAGAGAAGCACCGAGAGGGACTTGTTATCGGTTCCGGGTGTGACAAAGGTGAAGTATTTGAAGGGATGATGCAAAAATCCCCTGATGAAGTTGAGGAGATTGCAAAATTCTACGATTATTTAGAAGTACAGCCGTTAGAAAATTATTATCATTTAATCGAAAAAGAACTCGTTACTGACGAACAAGCATTACGGGAAATCGTAACGAACATCGTTGAACTTGGTGAAAAGTTACAAGTCCCTGTTGTTGCAACAGGAAATGTCCATTATTTAAATAAAGAAGATCACATTTATCGGGAAATTTTAATTCATTCTCAAGGGGGAGCTAACCCTCTAAATCGCCAAACATTGCCACAAGTTTATTTTCGTACGACAGATGAGATGCTCGCTTGCTTTGCTTTTTTAGGTGAAAAGAAAGCGGAAGAAATTGTCATTGAAAATACACAGTATATCGCTTCGCTCACTGATGAATTACGTCCTGTTCCAGAATCTTTATATACACCTGAGATACCAGGGGCAGAAGATGAAATTCGGAAGTTAAGCTATAGCAACGCGAGAGAAATATATGGGGATCCGCTTCCTGAAATCGTTGAACAACGTCTTGAGAAAGAGTTAACGAGTATTATCGGGCATGGGTTTGCAGTCATTTATTTAATATCTCATAAACTTGTAAAAAAATCGCTAATCGATGGGTATTTAGTTGGTTCAAGGGGTTCAGTAGGCTCTTCCCTCGTAGCGACAATGACCGATATTACTGAAGTGAATCCACTCCCACCTCATTATGTTTGTCCTAATTGCAAGCATTCTCATTTTTTTGATGATGGTTCTGTTGCATCAGGATACGATTTACCTGACAAAGATTGTCCACAGTGTGGAACATTTTACAAAAAAGACGGACATGATATCCCTTTTGAAACGTTCCTAGGTTTTAAAGGCGATAAAGTTCCGGACATTGATTTAAACTTTTCTGGTGAATATCAAGCACGTGCCCACAACTATACGAAGGAACTTTTTGGAGAAGATTATGTATTTCGTGCGGGAACAATCGGTACAGTGGCAGATAAAACAGCTTACGGTTTTGTGAAAGGATATGAAGATGATAAAGGCTTGCATTTTCGCAATGCAGAAATTGATCGATTAGTAGAAGGCTGTACTGGCGTAAAAAGAACAACTGGTCAACACCCAGGTGGCATTATCGTCGTTCCAAATAATATGGAAATTTATGATTTCTCACCGATTCAATATCCAGCAGATGACCGGAACTCGGAATGGAAAACGACACACTTTGATTTCCATTCGATAGACGATAATTTGTTAAAACTAGATATTCTTGGACACGATGATCCGACGATGATTCGAATGCTCCAAGATTTGAGTGGAATTGATCCGGAAACCATTCCTCCTGATGATAAGGAAGTGATGAAACTATTTTCTAGCACCGAATCCCTCGGTGTGACTCCCGAGCAAATCATGTGTAAAACAGGTACGTTAGGGGTACCAGAATTTGGTACGAGATTTGTAAGACAAATGCTTGAAGAAACAAAACCGAGTACATTTTCTGAACTCGTACAAATATCCGGTCTATCACACGGAACGGACGTTTGGCTTAATAATGCAAGTGAACTTATTGCCAACGGAACATGTGAATTAAAAGACGTGATCGGGTGTCGTGACGACATCATGGTTTACCTCATTTACAAAGGTCTTGAGCCATCACTCGCTTTTAAAATTATGGAATTTGTTCGTAAAGGAAAAGGATTACAAGCCGAGTGGATTGAGGAAATGAAGAAACACGATGTTCCAGACTGGTACATTGATTCGTGTCAAAAAATTAAATACATGTTTCCGAAAGCGCATGCTGCAGCCTACGTTTTAATGGCAGTAAGAATTGCATACTTCAAAGTTCATTATCCGATTTATTTTTATTCTGCATATTTTACTGTCCGTGCGTCAGACTTTGATCTCGATACGATGGTGAAAGGTTCAAATGCCATTCGGGCAAAAGTCGAAGAAATAAATGCAAAAGGGCTTGACGCTTCTCCGAAAGAGAGAAGTGTGCTTACTGTTCTCGAATTAGCACTTGAAATGTGCGAAAGGGGAATGTCTTTTCAGAAAGTTGATTTGTATCGCTCACATGCGACAAAGTTTATTGTAGACGGGGAT
Organism: Pueribacillus sp. YX66; assembly: GCF_041725775.1. Classification (NCBI taxonomy): domain Bacteria; kingdom Bacillati; phylum Bacillota; class Bacilli; order Caryophanales; family Bacillaceae; genus Pueribacillus; species Pueribacillus sp. YX66. The sequence continues at coordinate 9,620 of NZ_JBEUEL010000012.1, forward strand.
TCGCTCATTCCGCCATTTAGTGCATTGCCTGGTGTTGGAACAAATGCAGCGATCAACATTATGAAAGCGAGAGAGTCGGGAGAATTTTTATCGAAAGAAGACTTGCAACAACGAAGCAAAATGACAAAAACAGTTTTAGAATATTTAGATGCGCACGGGTGTTTAGACGGATTGCCTGACGCAAACCAATTATCACTATTCTAATCATGAAGGGGTCTATTGAAAGTATATTAGTGTTATGATATTATTGTTGTTGGAAATACTAGTCAATACTTACGTTGCTAAAAGAGTGGGGAGTCCCCACTCTTTCGTTTTGGTCTATATCATATCACCGAAAATGTTAGGAGGAGGATGGAGATGGGGCAAAGTGTTACTCAATTAACCGAGCAAGTAGTCGCACCAATCTTAGCTGAAATGGATCTCGAACTTGTTGATGTCGAGTACGTAAAGGAAGGAAAGAGTTGGTTTCTCCGCGTGTATATTGACTCCAAAAATGGTGTTGATATTGAAGACTGTCAACTTGTAAGCGAACAGCTTAGTCAAAAACTTGATGAACATGATCCGATTCAACAAGCCTATTTTCTAGAAGTTTCTTCTCCAGGTGTTGAAAGACCTTTAAAGAAAATCGAGCATTTCGAAAAGGCTGTTGGCAAACAAGTTTATATAAAAACGTACGAGCACATTGAAGGTAATAAAACATTTGAAGGCAAGCTCATTCACTTTGATGGAGAAGTTGCAACAGTTGAATGGAGCGAGAAACATCGAGTTAATCAAACAGAAATACCATACAAAAAAATAGCTAGTGCAAGGCTTGCTGTTACGTTTAATTAGCTACTAATGCGTGCACGAAATGGAGGTAACGAGAGGCAAAGTTGATTACATACGTAACGTCCTGCGATTGCAGTTACTAGGAATATATTCAAGTCGTACACTTGTTGTACCGTAGGCAACACCATAGCTGAATTTTTGTGCTTCTATCACCGAGGAAGCTTGATTAAGCTACAGTTGTATAACATATTTGATAAAGTATTTTTGAACGAAGATACTATTAGTTGGAAAATAACGATTAGTGAGATTGATTTGGATTCAATTTACGTTTTTGAGTGTGGTAAACCCGTGATCACAATCGTGAGTCTCTGAACTTTTTGAACAACCTTTAGTAGTTAGGACATCTTAGAAGGTTTAAACTGTTCAAGTATATTGAGCCTTGTAACGTTAAAGGGGAGAAAACTAAATGAACACTGATTTGTTAGATGCACTGACAATGCTTGAAAAAGAAAAAGGAATTAGTAAAGATGTTATTATTGAAGCGATTGAAGCTGCCCTTATTTCTGCATATAAGCGTAATTTTAATCAAGCCCAAAATGTACGAATTGATTTCAATCAAGAAAATGGCAATATTCAAGTGTTCGCAAGAAAAGATGTCGTGGAAGAAGAAACGGATTCTCGTTTAGAAATCGCATTGAGCAAAGCACAAGAAATGGATCCGAATTATGAAATTGGTGACGTTGTTGAAATTGAAGTGACACCGAGAAACTTTGGAAGGATTGCAGCACAAACAGCAAAGCAAGTTGTCACTCAACGAGTTCGTGAAGCAGAAAGAGGAATCGTATACTCTGAGTTTATCGATCGTGAAGAAGATATCATAACAGGTATTGTTCAGCGCCATGATCATCGCTTTATCTATGTTAACCTTGGCAAAGTTGAAGCTTTATTGCCAGCGAATGAACAAATGCCGAATGAAACGTACAACCAAAATGACCGAATTAAAGTGTACATTACAAAAGTTGAAAAAACAACAAAAGGTCCTCAAGTGATGGTGTCTAGGACCCATCCAGGGTTGTTGAAACGATTATTCGAATTGGAAGTTCCAGAAATTTACGATGGGACAGTTGAAATCAAATCGATTGCAAGAGAAGCTGGTGATCGATCCAAAATAGCAGTGTACGCTGAAAATCCAGAAATTGATGCTGTTGGATCATGTGTAGGCCAAAAAGGACAACGGGTGCAAGCGATCGTCGATGAACTTAAAGGAGAAAAAATTGATATCGTTCACTGGTCTGAAGATCCGGTTGAATATGTTGCAAATGCATTGAGTCCGTCTAAAGTGCTTCATGTTGATGTAGATGAAGGAGAAAAAATGACGACCGTCGTTGTCCCAGATTACCAGCTTTCACTTGCGATTGGCAAACGTGGGCAAAATGCAAGACTTGCAGCGAAATTAACGGGTTGGAAAATTGACATAAAAAGTGAATCAGATGCAATTGAACTCGGATTATATAACCCTAAAGACGATGAGTCCATAGAGTCACCTGATGATTCTGAAGACGAACGTTAGTCGAGGTGTTGTATGTGAAAAAACGAAAAATACCATTAAGAAAATGTGTTGTTACTCAAGAAATGAAACCGAAAAAGGAATTATTTCGAATTGTACGCTCTCCTGAAGGAGACATATTTATAGATGAGACAGGGAAAAGGTCAGGACGGGGTGCGTACGTATCAAAAGATGAAAAAGTAATTAAATTAGCGAAAGAAAAAAATAGTCTGTCGTCCCACTTAAAAGCAAATGTAAGTGCAAGCATTTACGATGAACTGTTGGAGTTAGTTGAGAAAGAACGATCTTCGTCATGAGTAAACAACAACAATTTTTTCAGCTACTTGGATTAGCGAACCGTGCCCGAAAAATTGTATCAGGTGAAGAATTTGTATTAAATGAAATTAGGAAACAGACTGTGAAACTTGTCATTTTGTCAAACGATGCATCTAAGGCAACGAAAAAAAAACTTCAAGATAAATGTTCGTACTACAAAGTGAAATTTGTTGAAGTGGGAGACCGAGTAATGCTTGGTCAAGCAATAGGGAAACAACAGCGTGTTGCGATAGCCGTTTTAGATGAAGGAATTGCAACTAAATTACTCATCAAACTCGGTCAATAACGTGGGGGTGAACAAATGAGTAAGATGCGGATTTATGAATATGCAAAAAATAATCAATTAACAAGTAAACAAGTGATTGAAAAGTTACAATCATTAAATGTCAATGTATCGAATCATATGTCAACGATTGATCAAGAAACAGTTGAAAGGTTAAATAAAGAGTTTCATAAAGCAAAACAACAAGTACAAACAACCGGAACTGATCAAAACAAAAAAATACCGAAAGTAAAAGCTAAAGCTTCCAGTGAGCCACAGCAAAAAGATGAGAAAACTAAACCTGTGAAGAATACAAAAAAAGCAAATCAACTAAAACGAACTCAAGGCAAGAAAAAGTCTGAAGCACATGCACATCATGCGAAAAAAAGGAAAGAAAGTCCTAAACAAAAGGAAACACCGAAAAAGATTACTCATGCAGGCACATTAACTGTAGCTGAATTAGCAAAGAAATTAAATAAAGAACCGTCTGAAATCATTAAAAAATTAATGCTTCTTGGTGTTATGGCAACAATTAACCAAGATTTAGACGCGGATGTAATAGAAATGGTTGCTACTGATTACGAAGTTGAAGTTGAAATTGAGGAAGTCTTTGAAGTTAGCGATTTTGAACGTTATGAGATTGAGGACAAAGAAAGTGACCTTCAATTACGACCAGCAGTCGTTACCATTATGGGTCATGTTGACCATGGAAAGACAACCTTGCTTGATTCCATTAGACAGACGAGAGTAACCGAAACAGAGGCAGGAGGAATTACGCAACATATCGGTGCCTATCAGATTGAAGAAGACGGAAAAAAAATTACGTTCCTTGATACACCTGGTCACGCCGCATTTACAACGATGCGAGCGCGAGGCGCGAAAATTACTGACCTTACAATTTTAGTTGTTGCGGCAGATGACGGTGTCATGCCACAAACGATTGAGGCAATTAATCATGCTAAAGCTGCTGAGGTGCCAATCATTGTTGCAGTCAATAAAATCGATAAAGAAACCGCTAATCCTGATCGCGTCATGCAAGAATTAACAGAGCATGGTTTAGTGCCTGAAGATTGGGGCGGTGATACTATATTCGTTCCACTGTCCGCATTAAAAAAAGAAGGAATCGATGATCTTCTTGAAATGATTTTACTCGTTGCTGAGATGGAGGAATTAAAAGCGAATCCAAATCGATTTGCAACGGGGACAGTCATCGAAGCTGAGCTTGACAAAGGAAGAGGAGCAGTCGCAACACTGCTTGTACAAAATGGTACGCTAAAAATTCAAGACCCGATCGTCGTTGGAAATACGTACGGACGAGTTCGTGCAATGGTTAATGACCTTGGGAAACGTGTGAAAGAAGCGGGACCATCTACGCCAGTTGAAATCACAGGTCTTCATGACGTACCACAAGCCGGTGATCAATTTATGGTGTTTAAAGATGAAAAAACAGCTCGCCAAGTCGGTGAGGCACGTGCGGAAAAACAAAAATCCGCAGAGCGTCATGACACTTCAAAAGTAAGTCTTGATGAATTGTTTGAACAATTTAAAGATGAGGAAACAAAAGAGCTTAATATCATTGTAAAAGCTGACGTACAAGGGACAGCTGAAGCGCTCGTCGGCGCTCTCCAAAAAATTGACGTCGAAGGTACAAAAATCTCAATTATCCATTCAGGCGTAGGTGCAATTTCTGAGTCGGATATCATACTCGCTTCTGCGTCGAATGCAATTATTATCGGATTTAATGTTCGACCCGATAACAACGCGAAAAGGACAGCTGAAGCTGAAAAAGTAGAGATTCGACTCCATCGCATTATATACGATGCGATTGATGAAATTGAATTAGCGTTAAAAGGTATGCTCGATCCAGAATATGAAGAGAAAGTCATCGGTCAAGCAGAAGTTCGTCAAACATTTAAAGTATCAAAACTTGGAACAATCGCTGGCTGTCACGTTACGGATGGAAAAGTAACGAGAGATGCTGGAATCCGTTTAATTCGTGACGGTATCGTTATCCATGAAGGCAAAGTCGATACGTTACGGCGTTATAAAGACGATGTACGAGAAGTTCAAGCTGGTTATGAATGTGGAATTACGCTTGAGAAATTTAATGACATTAAAGAAGGCGATATATTCGAAGCTTTCGTCATGCAAGAAATTGAAAGAAAATGATCGGTTTCGTTCGCTGTGAATGTTCTCTTTATGACGTCCATTCATTGAAAGAAAAACGAAGTATCGTGAAGTCGATCACTGCACGCTTAAAGCAACGCTTTAATGTTTCAGTGGCTGAATTAGACAACCAAGATGTTTGGCAACGAACGACGTTTGGAATTGCTGTCGTCTCCAATACTCGAAAAAGAACTGAACAAGAGCTTCAAAAAGCGATCAAAATGATTGAATCGGATTCAAGAATTGAAATCATTGAAACCGACTATGAATGGTTGTAACATTTTTCTGTAGACAACAACATTGTAGCTTGGGGGGTGAAAAGGTGAGTATGCGTGCGAACCGAGTAGCAGAACAAATGAAACAAGAACTGTCAGATATTATTAGTAGACGCTTAAAAGATCCAAGAGTCGGTTTTGTTACGATTACTGACGTTGATGTGACAGGAGATTTGCAACAAGCAAAAGTATATTTTACTGTCCTTGGCGATGAGGAAAAGAAAGCTACTACAAAGGAAGCATTAGAAAAAGCGTCAGGCTTCATTCGCTCCGAAATAGGAAGTCGAATTCGACTTCGAAAAACACCTGAAATCTTTTTCGAGTTTGATGAGTCGATCGATTATGGAAATCGAATTGAAAAATTACTGTCTGATTTAAATAAAGATAAACAATAATAAAAATATACGGATAGACAATAGCAAAAGCTGTCTATCCTTTTTTCAGTGAAGGGATAACGGAGTGACAAGCTGAGCAATGAATACGTTGAATGGCATTTTACCATTAAATAAACCTAAAGGTATGACTTCACACGACTGCGTCATGAAAATACGAAAACTATTAAACGTAAAAAAGATGGGTCATACAGGCACGCTTGATCCAGACGTAGACGGTGTATTACCGATTTGTATCGGAAGAGCAACAAAAGTCGTAGAATATATGATGGAGTATCCGAAAACGTATGAGGCAGTTATTACACTTGGGATTGCCACAACGACAGAAGATGCGACAGGTCAAGTGATTGCTAAAAAGGACATTACCTCACCGATTACACCTAAACAAATTCAGACTGTTCTTACTGAAATGGAAGGCAAAATTAAACAAGTTCCGCCAATGTATTCAGCTGTTAAAGTGAATGGCAAACGTTTATATGAGTATGCTTTTGAAGGAAAAACGATAGCAAGACCACAAAGAGAAGTAACTATTCATAAAATAGAATTATTAACGGATAAAGGTATTGACAATCATCAACGCTCTTTTCCGATCCGAGTAACTTGTTCTAAAGGAACGTATATTCGTACACTTGCTGTAGATATCGGGAAAAAACTTGGTTACCCAGCACATATGGAAAAATTAACACGGACAAAGTCCGGACCATTTATACTAGAAGAGACATGCACTTTTCGTGAAATTGAACAAGCTGTATTGAATGAACAAATTCAAACACACTTACATTCGATTGACAAAGCGGTAGCACACTTTGAAAAGAAAGTGGTATCCGATATAGTAGCAGCGAAAATCGAAAACGGAACGGTCCTTCCCCAGTTTAAACATATGGAAAAAAAACGGTATACGATTTACAATACAGATGGAGAACTCCTTGCTATTTACATACCTCATCCTGAAAAGCAAGGTTTGATGAAACCAGAAAAAATGATTAAAGTAAAGGGAAATTAGGGGTGGCCAACTTGAAGACGATCAATCTCCAATATCCGCATGCTTTAGACGTACAACAATTAAAAGAAACTGTTGTTGCATTAGGCTACTTCGATGGGGTTCATTTAGGGCATCAAAAAGTCATTCAAACTGCAAAAGCCATTGCTAGAAAAAATCAATGGCAAACGGCTGTGATGACATTTCATCCACACCCAGCCATTGTTTTAGGAAAAGTTGACCGGATTGCTGCAATAACCCCGCTGCGGGAAAAAGAAAAAGTGTTGAAAGAACTTGGTGTTGACATTTTATATGTCGTTACCTTCAATGAAACTTTCTCTAAACTGACTCCTCAGCAGTTTGTTGATGAATACATTATTAGTTTATCAATTAGGCATGTTGTAGCTGGTTTCGATTATACGTATGGACGTTTCGGTAAAGGAACGATGGCAACGATGCCTGAACACACGCGAGGACAGTTCGAGATTACGACAGTCCAAAAAGTTGAGAAAGATAACGAAAAAATTAGTTCAACATTAATTCGCTCTTTCATTAGCGAAGGATATGTAGAACAACTTCCCAAATATTTAGGGAGATTTTACGAAATGAGCGGGATTGTCGTATCTGGCGAGAAAAGAGGAAGAACGATTGGTTTTCCGACTGCCAATTTATCAGTTTCTTCAGAGTACGTTTTCCCTAAAAAAGGTGTTTATGCTGTGAAAGTAACCTATGAGGGGCGTACATACAAAGGGGTTTTAAATATCGGGTATAAACCGACATTTCATAAGCAATTGCTGAAGCCTTCTATCGAAGTCCATATTTTAGATTTTAATGAATCGATATATGGTAAAAATCTTACGATTGAGTGGAGAAAACGACTGCGTGATGAGAAAAAGTTTAATTCAATTGAAGAATTAGTTGAACAAATCAAAAAAGACAAAAATGAAGCGGAAGCATATTTTCAGTTTGCAATTTAAGTAAAAAAAAGGTATGCTACTAACGTGAGATTTGAAAGAACCATTGCTTGGCAATTCGATTTCTCCGACGATTGCTAGGGAATTGGGGTTTTAAATGAAAAGGAGGTGAGCCGGATGGCACTTAGTCAAGAAGAAAAAAATCAAATTATTGCTGAATTTAAAACACACGAAAACGATACAGGCTCAGCAGAGGTTCAAATTGCGATTCTTACAAAACAAATTGACACATTGAATGAACATTTACGTGAACATAAAAAAGATCATCATTCTAGACGTGGTTTGTTAAAAATGGTAGGAAAGCGTCGCAATTTATTAACATATCTACGAAAAAAAGATGTTGCGCGTTATCGTGATCTTATTCAAAAACTCGGTTTACGCCGTTAGTTTAAAGAAAAGCGGGGAAATTATCCCTCGCTTTTTTATTTTTTCGCATATTTTCTTTATTTTACGTCAACTTAATTTAGGGTATAATAGAACAAGCGTGTCATTAGCAATATTTAATTTAACAAGCATTATTTACATATTAAAGGATGGAACAAACGAAGAAAATTAATCTAAGAGGACGAATGATAACGAATCAGTCTGAGAGGGGTACTCAAAATTATGAACCAAGATAAACAAGTATTTTCGTTAGATTGGGCCAACAGAAAACTAACGGTTGAAGTTGGCCAAATGGCGAAGCAAGCAAATGGTGCAGTGTTTGTTCGTTATGGAGACACTGCTGTATTATCAACGGCAACTGCATCGCGAGAACCAAAAGATTTGCCTTTTTTTCCACTAACGGTTAATTATGAAGAAAGGCTATACGCAGTCGGTAAAATTCCAGGAGGATTTATTAAACGTGAAGGAAGACCGAGTGAAAAAGCAGTTTTAGCCAGTCGGTTAATTGACAGACCGATTCGACCATTATTTGCTGATGGGTTTAGAAATGATGTCCAAATCATAAGTACAGTGATGAGTGTAGATCAAAATTGTTCTTCAGAAATCGCTGCAATGCTCGGCTCATCACTCGCATTGTCAATATCAGATATTCCGTTTGAAGGACCAATTGCAGGTGTCATTGTCGGACGTGTCGACGGTGAATTTGTTATCAACCCTAACGTTGAGCAAGCTGAACAAAGCGATATTGAATTAGTCGTTGCTGGAACAAAAGACGCTGTAAATATGGTCGAAGCTAGCGCCAATCAAGTGAGCGAAGAAGAGATGCTTGAAGCGATTATGTTTGGTCATGAAGAAATTAAACGGTTAGTCGCTTTTCAAGAAGAGATTGTAGCAAAAGTAGGCAAAGAAAAAATGGACGTTGTACTTCGTGAAAATGATCCCGAGCTTGAACAAGCGGTTATTGAATATATCGGGGGCGAGTTGAAAAAAGCTGTTCAAGTTACTGAGAAGCTAAATCGAAATCGTGCGATTGAAGAAGTAACAGAAAAAGCAGTTGCACATTTTGCTGAAATTGATGAAGAACGCGTTGAAGAAGTCGAAGAAATTTTACAAACTTTAATGAAAAAAGAAGTTCGTGAGCTCATTTTAAAAGAAAAGATGCGTCCCGATGGACGTAAAATTGATGAGATTCGTCCCTTATCGTCACAAGTTTCCATTTTACCGCGCACGCACGGTTCAGGTATGTTTACGAGAGGCCAAACACAAGTGCTAAGTACGTGTACATTAGGTGCTCTCGGAGATGTCCAAATTCTTGACGGACTAGAAACAGAAGAAGAAAAACGTTTCATGCACCACTATAACTTCCCGTCTTTTAGCGTTGGTGAAACAGGACCTATTCGTGCTCCTGGGCGACGAGAAATTGGACATGGTGCACTAGGGGAACGAGCGTTAGAAAAAGTCATCCCTTCAGAAGAAACGTTTCCGTATACGATCCGACTCGTTTCCGAAGTGCTTGAGTCAAATGGTTCTTCCTCACAAGCGAGCATATGTGCGAGTTCTTTAGCCATGATGGATGCAGGTGTTCCAATTGAAGCGCCAGTGGCTGGTATTGCAATGGGACTAGTGAAAGAAAACGAAGATGTCGTCATTTTGTCTGATATTCAAGGAATGGAAGATGCTTTAGGTGATATGGACTTCAAAGCAGCGGGTACGGAAAAAGGAATTACCGCATTACAAATGGATATTAAAATTGCAGGCTTAGACCGAGATATTTTAAAAGAAGCACTATATCAGGCAAAACAAGGGCGCTTGCACATTTTAGAACATATGAACCGTGTAATTTCTGAGCCGAAAAAAGAGCTCTCACCATACGCACCGAAAATTTTAACGATGACGATTAATCCGGATAAAATTCGTGAAGTCATTGGACCGAGTGGAAAAATGATTAATAAAATTATTGAGGATACAGGTGTTAAAATCGATATTGAGCAAGACGGAACGATTTTCATTGCTTCAGAAGAACCAAAAATGAATGAGAAAGCGAAGAAAATTATCGAGGACTTAGTCCGTGAAGTTGAAGTTGGAACGACATATTTAGGCACTGTGAAGCGAATTGAAAAGTTTGGTGCTTTCGTAGAGCTGTTTAGTGGAAAAGAAGGGCTCGTACATATTTCTGAACTTGCAGAGGAACGAGTGAAAAAAGTTGAAGATGTCATAAAAACAGGCGAGAAAATTCTCGTAAAAGTAAAAGAAATTGATAAACAAGGTCGTATTAACCTTTCGCGTAAAGCTGTATTGAAAGAACAAAAAGAAAAAACAAAAGTCGATTAACGAAAAAGGAGTCGAATGTGATGAAGACTCCTTTTTTAATGCTAAATTTTTAGTCTGTCTAGAGCAATCGTTTATTCTAAATAATCCACTTCATGCATATTGTTTATTGAGAGGTGGATTTTCTATGAAACGTCAAATCGGACAAGTGATCATTTTTGCGTTTTTATTTATGTTATCGTACCAATTTTTAGATAACTCTTATTCAACGACATATTTAGATGCATTAAAAAGCGAACAAACTCTTACTGTTTCAACACGTGAACCGTTATATGAGGAGATTAAACAGAAAGCTCATCAATATGAAGATGAAGCAGTAGATGCTGTCATAGATCCTGTTTGGAAAGCAATCCCTGGTTACAACGGGATAGAAGTTGACATCGAAAAATCGTATGAAAATATGAAGAAAGATAAAACATTCAATGAAAGTAAACTCGTTTTAAAAGAAAAAAAACCAAACGTGACGTTACAACAGTTAGAGCCAGCTCCTATTTATAAAGGGAATCCTAAAAAGCCGATGGTCGCTTTTCAAGTAAATGTCGCTTGGGGAAATGATTATTTGCTTGAACTATTAAAGATATTTAAAAAACATAACATTAACGTAACGTTTAATCTTGATGGTTCTTGGACGAAAAAAAATCCTAGACTTGCTAAAATGATTGTGCAAGAAGGTCACGAAATTGGTAATCATGCTTATACGCATCCGGACTTTCAGAGGATCTCGAATCAAAAAATACGCGAAGAATTGAAAATGACGAATGATGTTATTGAGGCAACCGTAAAACGGACGCCAAAATGGTTTGCACCACCGAGCGGAAGCTATAATAACAATGCTGTTCAGATCGCACGTGAATTAAATATGGGAACAATTCTATGGACGATTGATACCGTTGATTGGAAATCCCCGCATCCGTATGAAATGGCGAATCGTATCATTGCCGAAAGCCATGCAGGTGCTATGATATTAATGCATCCGACAAAATCAACGACAGACGCACTGGACATGATGATTGAAGGGATTCAAAAAAAAGGCTTCAAAATTAGTACTGTTTCGGACTTAGTAAGTGAAAAAAGACTTCATTAAATTCATTGTTTATTCTAAATTTACATGATATAGTGTGATCGGTTAACGATGCAGATTGCAACTTTTTAGGGGGAAACAGCTTGATCACAAAACATAAATGCTCAAATGGAGTAAGGGTTATTTTGGAGCAAATTCCATCTGTTCGCTCCGTCGCAATTGGAGTTTGGATTGGAGCAGGCTCACGATATGAAACAGATGAAACAAATGGAATCTCGCACTTTTTAGAACATATGTTTTTTAAAGGCACTAAAACAAAAAACGCACGGGAAATCGCTGAAGCATTCGATGCGATTGGCGGACAAGTTAATGCATTTACTTCTAAAGAATATACGTGTTATTATGCGAAAGTTTTAGATGAAAAAGCGGAATATGCATTAGATCTTCTTACAGATATGTTTTTCAATTCTGTCTTCGATGAAGATGAACTAATAAAAGAAAGAAACGTTGTTCTTGAAGAGATTAATATGTATGAAGACTCACCGGATGAAATGGTGCATGAATTACTTAGCGAAGCAAGTTTCGGTGAACATCCGCTTGCAAAGCCAATCTTAGGAACGGAAGACACGTTGCTACAATTTGATCGAACAACACTTGAAACTTATCGCCAAAAATTTTATTCACCTGAAAATGTCGTCATCTCTGTAGCAGGCAACATTTCTGACCATTTTATTCGTGAAGTGGAAAGCAAATTTGGCTCGTATGAAACAGTGTATGAGAAACCGAATCTTCAGCGTCCGACTTTTTATGCGAATAAACTAAATCGTAAAAAAGACACGGAACAATCTCATCTCTGTATCGGCTTTGCTGGGCTACCTTACGGGGATGAACGTATTTATCACCTTGCAATTTTAAATAATCTGTTAGGTGGTAGTATGAGTAGTCGTTTGTTTCAGGAAGTTCGCGAAGAAAGAGGGCTAGCCTATTCTGTATTTTCATACCATGCTTCATTTATTGATACGGGGTTATTAACGATATATGCTGGAACAGCTCCAGAACAAACAGAAAACGTATATGAGACAATCATTAACACGATATTCTTATTAAAAGAAAAAGGAATTACAGCACGTGAGTTAGAAAATAGCAAAGCTCAATTAAAAGGAAATTTAATGCTAAGCTTGGAGAGCACGAATAGTAGAATGAGTCGGAACGGAAAAAATGAACTGCTCCTCAACACTCAAAAGTCGTTAGACGATATGATAGCAAGTATTGAATCGGTAACGCTTGCTAGTGTTAATGAACTGGCAAAAGAGATTTTTAATGACAACTTTTCCGCATCGAGCATTAGCCCAAGTGGAAGATTACTTACAATATAAAGACTAGAATCCTGGCATGCGTGAAAAGCTAGGATTTTTTTATTGGAACATTCATAAATAAGATTTATAAGCTTATGTTTGTATAAATAGAGACGATGTTCAAAAAGGCATAGAAAATCCACTGTGCGCATCTCGTTACGGTTTTAAAAAACTTACTCAAGTAACGGAACTATGTAATGAACTTCTTCTTAAAGTTGTGCACGTCGTGGGCCCGCCCAACGCAGAAGGCATCACATCTTTTGCAAGTCCGCTAATTCGATCGATACGCAAACGATTGACGCAGTAATAAAATAGCTACTTGAATGTCAATCATTATATTTTTGCGACGTAATCGCAGTTGCAATATGTTGTGCATTAAGACGACCTTGTGTTTGATTCCGTCCCTTTTTGAACACGTACATATAGTGATGATGAGAGGAGAATCGAAATGAAATTAAGTGAATTAAGCGGGAAAGAAATTGTACATGTCGTAAGCGGAAAGCGACTTGGTGTTTTAGGACAAACAGATTTAGTATTTGACGAACATACCGGTGAAATAAAAGCACTTATCATTCCCGAAGGCTCTCCATTTTCGATTCGAAAGCAAAGGAAAGAAACAACACTTTACTGGTCACAAATTAAAACGATCGGAAAAGATATTATTCTAGTCGACAACCAATCATGATTAGACAGTTGTCCATTACAATAATAAGCAATTAACATAAAATAAAATATAACGTTAAACAGCTTATTTTACGAGAGAACATCTAATTGTTCTCTCGTCTTATTTACCGGAATAAAGAGATAGAAAGAAAGGAAGTGTCACGATGTTAACCGATCTTCATATAACTATTGTAGGCGGTGACGCTAGGCAAATCGAGGTTATTCGCAAATTAACAGAGATGGATGCAACAGTTACACTTGTCGGATTTGAACATTTAGATCAAGGATTTACGGGGGCAGTCAAAAGAAAAATAACAGAAATTAACTTCGCAAAAACGGATGCAATCGTACTCCCAGTTAGTGGAACGAGTGACACAGGTGAAGTCGAAACAACATTTTCAAAAGAACCGATTACATTGAGAGAAGAGATGTTGATGAATACGCCGGAACATTGTGTTATTTATTCAGGCATTAGTAATACGTATTTAGATACGTGTGTAAAAAAAGCAAATCGCAAACTTGTAAACTTGTTTGAAAGAGATGATGTAGCGATTTACAATTCAATACCAACTGTTGAAGGAACGATCATGATGGTCATTCAAAATACAGATACTACGATCCATAGTTCTAACACTATTGTATTAGGATTTGGACGCACCGGCATGTCAGTTTCACGGGCTTTTGCCGCTCTGGGAGCAAAAGTAAGAGTCGGAACAGTTAGCTCAGAAGATATGGCTAGGATTACTGAAATGGGACTAACTCCTTTCCATTTAAAAGAGCTAAATAATGTTGTCTCAGATGCGGATGTCATTATTAATACAATTCCTGCACCCATTCTAAAAGCAAATGTAATTTCTAAAATGCCTCTTAACACATTTATTATCGATATCGCTTCGAAGCCAGGCGGTACTGATTTTCGTTTTGCTAAAAAAAGAGGGATTAACGCGTTGCTAGCACCGGGCCTGCCTGGTATTGTTGCACCGAAAACGGCTGGAAAAATCATTGCGAATGTCCTTATCCAACAGTTATATGACTTAAAAAGCGTTTGAAAGGAGAGTCATCTGTGAGGTTAAAAGGGAAACATATTGGATTTGGTTTAACAGGTTCTCATTGTACGTATGATGAAGTTGTTCCTCAGTTTCAAAGGCTAATTGATGAAGGTGCAACAGTCACACCTTTTGTTACGTATACAGTGAAAAATACGGTAACGAAATTTGGTGATGGGAGAGATTGGGTTAAAAAAGTAGAAGAAATTACTGGAAATGAAGCCGTTGATTCCATCGTAAAAGCGGAGCCATTCGGCCCGGTTACTCCGCTTGATTGCATGGTGATCGCGCCGTTGACAGGAAATTCGCTTAGTAAGTTCGCAAATGCACTTACCGATTCACCTGTACTTATGGGTGCTAAATCAACATTGCGGAATCAAAACCCTGTAGTTTTAGGAATTTCAACGAACGATGGTCTCGGTCTTAATGGCGTGAACATTATGAAGCTAATGGCAACAAAAAATATTTATTTTATTCCGTATGGTCAAGATAACCCGCACGAAAAACCTAACTCATTAGTTGCAGATATGGACCTTTTAGTTGAAACGATCGAATCTGCTTTAGAAGGAAAACAACGACAGCCCGTTTTAATTGCTAAATAATGAAAAGTTAAAATGTCTTCCATAAACATAGTTCATTACAAACAGATGAATATGGAGAATCCATGTAAAGAGGTTTACAGTCAACCGATTTCACTTTACAATATAATCAATCACTTCGTTTTATAGTGAGAAAGTTAGTATATTATGGGAGGCATTTTTTAATGAGTCAAAATCGGACGTATAATGTAGCAATCGTTGGTGCTACAGGAGCTGTTGGCGAACAACTGCTTAACATGTTAGCAAATAGAAATTTTCCAATTAATGAACTAACATTGCTTTCTTCAAAACGTAGCGCAGGAAAAAAAATTACCTTTAAGGATAAAGAATATACAGTTCAAGAAGCGAAACCGGAATCTTTTAAACAAATTGATGTAGCTTTTTTTAGTGCAGGGGGAAGCGTATCAAAAGCATTAGCCCATGAAGCTGTAAAACATGGTGCTGTCGTAATCGACAATACAAGTGCATTTCGTATGGACCCAGACATCCCCCTTGTTGTGCCAGAAGTAAACGAACAAGCACTGAAAAATCATAACGGGATTATTGCTAACCCGAACTGTTCAACCATTCAAATGGTTGTTGCTTTAGAACCACTCCGTAAACAGTACGGATTATCTAAAGTGATTGTCTCTACTTACCAAGCCGTGTCTGGAGCTGGAGTAGAAGCGATTGATGAAATGTATGAAGAATCGAAAGCAATTCTTCAAGGTGAAGCGATTCATCCGAAGATTTTACCAGTATCAAGTGATGAGAAACATTATCAAATTGCGTTTAATGCGATTCCGCAAATTGATAAGTTTGAAGATAATGGGTACACATTTGAAGAAATGAAAATGATTAACGAAACGAAAAAAATTCTTAGTTTGCCTGAACTTGAAGTGGCTGCGACATGTGTGCGCTTGCCAGTAGAAACAGGACATTCTGAATCTGTTTATGTTGAAATTAAAGAAGGTTCTCCAACGGTAAATGAGATTCAACAGTTACTCGAAAAAGCAGACGGTATCGTAGTCCAAGATAATCCGAAAGCGCAGCTTTATCCGTTGCCTGTTAATGCAGTCGGAAAAAATGATGTATTCGTTGGGAGAATCCGTAAAGATCTTGACCGCGAAAATGGAATTCACATGTGGATCGTTTCAGATAATTTGCTTAAAGGAGCGGCCCTAAACTCTGTCCAAATTGCTGAAAGCTTAGTAAAACAAGAGTTATTGTAAAATGATCTAAAGAGGGTGGTCCGATGAAAGTCATCATCCAAAAGTTTGGAGGTACTTCTCTAAAGGATGATGTCGGTAGAAAACAGGCGACCAAACATATAGCAAATGCAGTTTCTGAAGAATATAAAGTCGTTGTCGTTGTGTCGGCGATGGGAAGAAAAGGGGATCCATATGCAACCGATTCGCTGCTTAGTCTGATCTCCTCCCGAAGCATAGCGTTACCAAAGAGAGAAATCGATTTATTGATGGCTTGTGGGGAAGTGATTTCTGCCGTTGTAATGTCTTCTCTTGTGAAAGAGCATGGCCTTAGCACGACAGTATTAACAGGAGTACATGCTGGAATTTTAACGAATAATGATTTTGGAAATGCAAGAATTAGTGAAATAAAAACGGAGCGAATTGTTTCCGCTTTGAATGATAACGATGTCGTTATCATTCCAGGCTTTCAAGGTGTAACGAGCAATCATGAAACGACAACGCTCGGAAGAGGCGGGAGTGACACGAGTGCCGCAGCTCTTGGAGTGGCACTCGATGCACAATTTATCGATATTTTTACTGATGTAGAAGGGGTTATGACAGCAGATCCTGCAATCGTTAATAACGCACGTCCATTAAAAACGATTACGTATACAGAGGTTTGTAATCTTGCTTATCAAGGGGCGAAAGTGATTCATCCACGAGCAGTTGAAATTGCGATGCCAGCGAGAGTACCTATTCGAATTCGTTCGACATTTTCCCCGTCAAATGGGACAATTGTGACAGACAAGATAGAAGAAAGGGATAAGAGAAATATAACAGATCGTATTGTAACAGGGATTACGTATGTCGGAAACATTTCTCAAATCAAAATTAGTGAGAAAAAAAACTCACATCGGTTACAATCGGAAGTGTTTAAAGCAATGGCAGAGCAAGAGATTAGTGTAGATTTCATTAATATTAGCCCGAATGGAGTATCGTATACCGTTTCAGAATCTGTAACAGAAAAAGCAATCACAGCTATTAAACAGTTAGGTTATGAACCAGTAGTTGAAGCAGAATGCGCGAAAGTATCTGCTGTCGGTGCTGGAATGACTGGTGTTCCAGGCGTTACCGCTAAAATTGTTTCCGCACTGACAAACGAAGGGATTCAAATCATGCAATCAGCCGATTCACACACAACGATTTGGGTTTTAGTGAAGCAACAAGATTTAAATAAAGCGGTCAATGCTTTACATGAAACATTTCAATTAAATAGAATAAGTAATTAGTCCAGATAAGGAGATGGAGTCAATGGATTTTGGCCAACTATTAACAGCAATGGTTACCCCATTTAATCACAATGAAGAGATTGATTTTGAAAAGACGACACGCCTTGTTCATTTCCTTACTGATAATGGCACAGACAGCATCGTCGTTTCTGGTACAACTGGAGAATCGGCTACATTATCAACGGATGAAAAGTTAGCGTTATTCGAACATGTTGTCAAAGCAGCAAAAGGGCGCGGAGGTGTGATCGCTGGTACTGGAAACAATAATACGAAAGCATCTATTGAGCTTACGAAGGAAGCAGAGCGTCTCGGTGTTGATGGCATCATGCTCGTTGCTCCATACTATAATCGCCCAAATCAAGACGGTTTATATGAGCATTTTAAAGCGATTGCCGAGTCGACAGCATTACCTGTAATGGTGTATAATATCCCGAGTCGTTCTTCGGTGAATATTGAAGTTGAAACGATCGTCAAGTTATCACAAATTGATAATATCGTTTCTGTTAAAGAAGCGAGTGGCGATTTAGATCAAATGAGTAAAATTATTGAAAACACACGAGAGGACTTCCAATTATATAGCGGGGACGACAGTATGACACTGCCTGTTTTAGCTATTGGCGGAAGCGGTGTCGTATCGGTAGCGAGTCATGTTATCGGAAATGAAATGCAACAAATGATTAATACTTTTAAACAAGGAGATTATACAAAGGCTGCGTCGATCCATCGCAAAATGTTGCCAGTCGTAAAAGCGCTCTTTAGTCAACCAAGCCCGACACCGTTAAAAGCGGTGCTCGCGTTGCAAGGGTTAGATACAGGAACATTACGTCTCCCACTTGTTCCCGTTGATGAAGAACATACACGTGAAATAGAAAAAACAATTGAAAAGTTTAAACAAAGTATGGCATCGATTCGCTGACTTTCAAACGAAAGTCAGCTTTTTTTATGTTTGTAGTTGTTCTATCACGTGGCAATCGTCTGTAAGCCCCACTTTATAACGGAGGGTGCCACTTCGGATAGCAACGTCTGCATGACCCACCTTCTAAGGGCCTAAACCCCACTAATGAAGTCTTGCTTTATAAAAACCCAATAAGCTATAATAACAGTAACTCTTCGGTACGGTCGTTAGAAATAAATGCAACTTGATAAGTGAATATAGGAGGACTACACATTGTATAAAGAGACTGAAAAAGTAAAAGTTTTTGCCTTGGGCGGAGTCGATGAAGTAGGCAAAAACATGTATATCATTGAAGATCAGGACAATATTTTTATTTTAGATACGGGTTTGATGCTCCCAGAAGATGAAATGTTCGGTGTCGATGCAGTCATTCCTGACATCACGTATTTAATTGAAAATCGTGAGCGGGTAAAAGGGATCTTTTTGTCACATGGACATGTTGATCATATAGGCGCACTTGCTTATGTGTTAAAAAAAATAAACGTGCCGGTTTATGGTACAAAACTAACATTAGGATTAGCAGAAGAATTATTAAAAGGAGCACATACGTCGGTAAAGTATCATTTTAAAACAATCAATTCAAATTCAACTGTAACGATTGGTAAAACGACGTTTACTTTTTTTAAAGTGAACCATAGCATACCCGATGCCATCGGTATAGCCATTCATACGTCACAAGGGGTTATCGTGTATACTGGTGACTTTAAATTTGATCAGACGCCAATCAATAATGAACACACTGAAATCGGAAAAATTGTTAAGTTACGGAAACAAGGTGTGATTTGTTTGCTTTCTGACAGTATGAATGCAGAAAGCCCAGGAACTACGCCGTCAGAATCGACAGTTGGTCACCAAATATTTGAAGTGATTTCGAATGCGAAAGGAAGAATAATTACAGCGACGTTTGCGATGAACATTCACCGTGTGCAACAAGTGATAGAAGCAGCCGAAACGCTAAACCGAAAAGTTGCAATTTCTGGTAATCCTCTATTAAAAAATATAGAGATCGCAAGTAAATTAGGACACCTACGTATTTCAAAAGCAAATATTATTCCTATTTATGAAATTAAGAAATACCCAGATAATGAAATTGTCATATTAACGACAGGAGATTATGGTGAACCGTTAGCGGCCTTATATAAAATGGCAACCCATACGCATAAGCACGTACGTATTGAAGAGGGAGACACTGTCATTATTGCAACATCTGCGACGTACGGAAATGAAAAAGCATTGTCAAGAACGATCGATGTTTTATATCGCGCTGGTGCACATGTCGTTTCCGAAAAAAGTGGTGTTCACGTAAATGGACATGCTAGTCAAGAAGAATTAAAGCTTATGATTAATTTGTTAAAGCCAACTTATTTTATCCCAGTTCATGGGGAATTCCGTATGCAAAAAGCCCATGGAGATCTTGCTGAAGAATGTGGAGTAAAAAAAGAAAATATTTTCATGATTGAAAAAGGAGACGTAATTGAATTTAGTAATGGTATAGCAAAAAAGAGTGAAAAAATACCTGCAGGACAGGTATTGGTTGATGGATTAGGAATTGGTGATGTTGGAAACATCGTCTTACGGGATCGAAAACTGTTATCACAAGACGGGATTCTTATTGTCGTTGTGACATTGGATAGAAGAAATTATAAAATTGTTTCCGGTCCTGAAATTATATCACGTGGATTTGTTTATGTCCGTGAATCCGAACAGCTTTTGCAAGAAGCGAATCAAACCGTTACTGAAGTATTAATAAACTTGCTTGACCAAAAAGTGAATGAGTGGAATTCGTTGAAAACTGTTATTCGCGATTCGCTTAGCAGTTTGCTTTTTGAGAAAACGAAACGTCGACCGATGATTATGCCGATTATTATGGAAATATAAAAGCTAAATGAAAACTTGCCAATCAAGGCAAGTTTTTATTTTTTTAGGGGACGATAAGTTTAAAAGACATAGAAAGGAGATCGAACATGCCTAATACTGATAAGGAAAGGCACTGGACAGCGCTTGCACTTTCCATCATCTTTTGGTTAGCAATTATTGCAGCAATTATAGGAATTATTATCAGTGTTATTTAATAACTTCCATAAAAAGAGGTGTACACATGCTTAATCAAAATGAACCATTTGACACAAACAAAAATGATAAAACGAACGAAAATAAAAACAACTCTGTTGTTCAAAATATAGAGCAGCTCGGTCAAACAAATGTCCCTCAATTGGAGCAATCAAATATTCATTGCTTAACTGTCGTTGGGCAAATTGAAGGCCATATACAATTGCCACCTCAAAATAAAACGACAAAATATGAACATCTTATTCCGCAAATCGTCGCAATTGAACAAAATCCTAAAATTGAAGGTTTGTTGCTTATTTTAAACACTGTTGGTGGAGATGTAGAGGCTGGTCTAGCGATCGCAGAAATGGTAGCATCGCTTTCGAAACCAACGGTCTCACTCGTATTAGGAGGAGGGCATTCGATTGGGGTCCCTATTGCGGTTGCTGCTGATCACTCCTTTATTGCTGAAACTGCAACAATGACAATTCATCCGATTCGCTTAAATGGACTTGTTATAGGAGTACCGCAAACATTTGAGTATTTAGATAAAATGCAAGAACGAGTAATCAAATTTGTTACGGCACATTCTAATATAGAGGCTAAGAAATTTAAAGAATTAATGTTTTCTCAAGGTAATTTAACGAGAGATATCGGGACAAATGTCGTTGGCATCGATGCAGTGGAAACGGGTTTAATCGATGAAGTTGGCGGGGTTGGATCAGCAATGAAAAAATTAAAATCATTAATTGACAAACAAAAAAGTGAGGACCTATTGCAATGATTCTATATACCGTTGTTCCACAAGAGGATATTTTTTCTACAGGTCAGCTTCAAGAACAGAATAAAGAAATGACTGTCGCAATAAATAACGTACAGCTTGTCGTTCAACAGAAAGAAGATAAGTGGGAGATTATCCGTTTAATCAGTTCAGACCCAAATGACTATTTAAATGAGCATTATCAACCAGGTCAACTTCTTTCTTTTAAGCCGTACTTACAGTAGTTGTATATTGCCAGTTATGTTATAATATAACAAGTAAAATCGTCATGATAAGCAGCCATTTCCAGGCTGCTTATCTCTTTTAACACGTGGGAGATGAGCGAATGGCTAAGAAAAAAAGAAGAAAGAAACAAACATGGCATCAACAGTTTACATACGAAATCATCGGTCTTCTTCTACTAACAGTTGCTGTCATCGGATTAGCTGATCTTGGCCGTGTCGGAAGGTGGATTACATTCACCTCTCGTTTTATTGTAGGGGAATGGTATGCCATCTTCCTTGTTGGTCTCATTATTTTTGCTTTTTATCTCATTTGGAAACGTCAAATTCCTCAATTATGGACGCAACGCCTCATTGGTGTTTACATTGCTTATCTCTTCATATTAACGTTAAACCATATCAAATTTTATAAAGTACAATCAACCGTTGAAGATGATGGCTCAATCATAAAATTTACGTTACAGAAAGTGTTAAATGCTAATCCAACAGCAGATGTTGGTGGTGGACTCGTTGGAGCTGTCAGTTTTTCGTTTTTCTATCAACTTTTTGATGAAGAAGGTACGATGTTTATCTCTTTCGTCTTCATTTTAATCTCAATTCTACTCATTACAGGAAGATCACCGATTCGGTTCGCTATCGACTCTCTAACTAATCTCTATGAACTGCTTATCAAAGCAGTAAAAGACATTCGCTTACATATGCAAAACTGGAAAGAATCACTGTTTGAGAAAAGGGCGCTAAAAAAACAACAAAAAGAAGAGTTATCACGAGAAGACATAAAGCAAACTTTGAAAGAAGTAGAGCAAGAGATTACAACGGAACCAATTATTGAAGACTTTAGTGAAAGCATTGCTAATGAAATTTCACAAGAACAGCCTGAAGAAGATGAATTGCAAATCATTGAATCATTGTCGAAGAACGCAATGAATGAGGAGATGTATGAGCTTCCATCGCTTGATTTGTTAAATCGACCTTTGAAGTCTAATCAAAATAAAGATCGTAGTCATATTAATCATAACGTAAGAAAGCTTGAACAAACGTTTGAAAGTTTTGGTGTCAATGCAAAAGTTTTAAAAGTACATGTCGGTCCTGCTGTAACAAAATATGAAGTTCATCCTGCCATCGGTGTAAAAGTGAGTCGAATTGTGAATTTAAGCGACGATCTAGCCTTAGCCTTAGCTGCAAAAGACATACGAATAGAAGCACCGATCCCAGGCAAATCCGCTATCGGGATCGAAGTGCCAAATCAAGAAGTTTCGTTAGTCTCACTTCGAGAAGTGCTTGAATCACAGAAATATAAGCAAGCGAAATCGAAGCTAGCGATCGGACTTGGACGAGATATTTCGGGAGAACCAATCATTGCCGATCTTTCACGTATGCCCCATTTACTCGTAGCTGGAGCGACAGGAAGTGGGAAAAGTGTTTGCATTAATGGAATTATTACTAGTCTATTAATGAAAGCAAAGCCGCATGAAGTAAAATTAATGATGATCGATCCGAAAATGGTTGAACTCAATGTGTATAATGGTATTCCACATCTATTAATTCCAGTCGTTACCGATCCGAAAAAAGCATCACAAGCATTGAAAAAAGTCGTCGATGAAATGGAAAGACGGTACGAGTTGTTCTCCAGCACAGGAACGCGAAATATTGAAGGTTATAACGATATCATTCGTCGAAAGTCTAAAAAGAAACGGGAGGAAGTTCAGCCGCTTCCATATATTGTCGTTATCGTAGATGAATTAGCTGATTTAATGATGGTTGCTCCGAGAGATGTTGAAGAAGCGATAACGAGGTTAGCCCAAATGGCTCGTGCAGCAGGGATCCATTTAATTATTGCAACACAACGTCCTTCCGTCGATGTCATAACTGGTGTGATCAAAGCGAATATTCCGTCTAGAATCGCTTTTAGTGTGTCATCACAAGTCGATTCGAGAACGATTTTAGATATGGCGGGGGCGGAAAAATTGCTCGGAATGGGTGATATGCTCTTTTTACCTGCTGGAGATTCGAAACCGACCCGTATTCAAGGTGCTTTCTTATCTGATGCAGAAGTCGAGCGACTTGTTGATTTTTCAGTTTCACAGCAAAAAGCCGTATATGACGAAGAAATGCTTCCCGAGGAAAAAGCGACAGAGCATGCTGATGTCGATGATGAACTTTATGATGAAGCGGTTCAATTTGTTATCGAACGGCAAACGGCATCGGTGTCTATGCTGCAACGAAGATTTCGTATTGGTTATACACGTGCGGCTAGGCTAATTGATGAAATGGAAGAACGAAATATCGTTGGTCCGTATGAAGGTAGCAGACCACGGAAAGTGCTTGTTTCTAATCACGAAGAAGCGTCTAGTTCATAGACACAACTCAGAATGGTTAGACTAAAATGAATACAAAAATTGATTATGAAAGGAGCATGCTGATGTCCCTTCTTGAACAACGTACGAAGCACGGATCGAACTATCGCGTGCATGTCGTAAACACTAAAAAGTTTAAAACGATCTCCATCATTATTCATCTGAAACAATCGTTAGCAAGCGAACATATAACGAAGCGTGCATTACTGCCCTATGTGCTGCAGAGCGCAACTGAAAGACTGCCGTCAGTGAAAGAGATTCGTCAATATCTTGAACAATTGTATGACATGACATTAGCAGTCGATGTAGCAAAAAAAGGTGATAACCATATTATTACGTTTAGAGTCGATCTCGGTCATGAAGATTTTTTGTTCCGTAATGAAAATCTTGTTGAAAAAGGATTCGAATTGTTAGCTGACGTTATTCTCCGTCCGAAAGGATTTAACGAGAAGTCTTTTGATAAAGATATTGTACGCAAAGAAAAGAGAAGTTTAAAACAAAAAATCGAAGCGATTTATGACGATAAAATGCGTTATGCGAATATGCAGCTCATTCAAGAAATGTTTGAAAACGAACCATTTAGTCAAATCGTTTACGGTAAAATGGAAGAAATCGACAACATTGATGAGCGTAATTTGTTTTCGTATTACGAAAATGTAATTCTTCGCGATATGCTTGATATTTATGTCGTAGGTGATGTGAACCCCGATGAAGTTCAATCACTTATTGAACGCCACTTCGTCTTTCCGTCTGAACGTCAAGAAAAATCCGAAGTGCCATGTAGACAAAAAAAAGAAATATTTAGCGTAAAAGAAAAAATAGAACAACAAGACATTCATCAAGGGAAATTGAATATTGGATTTAGAACAAACACGACATATCAAGATATAGACTATCCCGCATTGCAAGTATTTAACGGGATATTTGGTGGCTTTTCACATTCAAAGCTATTCATACATGTGAGAGAAAAAGAAAGTTTAGCATATTACGCGTCCTCACGCCTCGAAAGCCACAAAGGACTATTAATTGTCATGTCTGGGATCGATTCTGCCAATTATAAACGAACAGTTGAAATTATTAACGAACAAATGGAAAAAATGAAGCAAGGCGCCTTTACTGATGATGAGTTTGTTCAAACGAAAATAATGCTTAAAAATCAAATTTTAGAAGTATTAGATGATCCGCGTGGCATTGTTAACCTGTTATACAATAACATGATTGCAAACGTCACGTTTTCAATCGATGATATTATTCAAAAAATTGAAAGTGTAACACGTGAAGAAATTGTTGATGTTGCGAACAAAATTGAATTGGATACAATCTATTTTTTGAAAGGAAAGGAGGAGAACAAACAATGAAGAAAGTAACATTTGAACATATCGGTGAAACGGTATTTGAAAAAAAGCTTTCGAATGGCTTACGCGTCGTCATTTTGCCTAAGCCGGATTTTAATAAAACGTTTGCTACATTTACGACCAATTATGGTTCAATTGATAATCAATTTATTCCGATTGGGAAACAGGAAAAAATACGTGTACCTGACGGCATCGCTCATTTTCTAGAACATAAATTGTTTGAAAAAGAAGATGGAGATGTATTTCAAGATTTCAGTAAGCAAGGAGCTTCTGCGAACGCATTTACTTCGTTTACGAGAACCGCGTACTTATTTTCAACGACACAAGACGTGAAGCAAAACCTCATTACATTGCTAGATTTCGTTCAACGACCATACTTTACTGATGAAACCGTCGAGAAAGAAAAAGGGATTATCGGCCAAGAAATTCGCATGTATGATGACAATCCTGATTGGCGAGCATTTTATGGGGTGATTGAGAACATGTACGAAACTCACCCTGTAAAAATTGATATTGCAGGGACAGAAGAATCAATAGCGAGTATTACAAAAGATCTTCTTTATGAATGCTATGAGACGTTTTATCATCCGAGTAATATGTTGTTATTCGTCATTGGTCCAGTAGATGAAAATGAGATTCTGCATTTAATTGAAGAAAATCAAGCGAAAAAAATTTTTAAGCCTGAACAACAATTAACACGTTTTTTTGATTCAGAACGGGAAGGCGTCGTTCAACAAAAACAAATCATCCCGATGGCTGTTCATACACCGAAATGTATCGTTGGGTTTAAAGAAAATAAACTGAATCGTCAGGGAGAAGAATTAATTAAGCATGAAGTTGCTGTTAACATTTTGCTTGATTTAATGTTCGGACAAAGTTCAACGAATTTTGAGGTTCTATATGACAAAGGTCTAGTTGATTCTAGCTTTTTTTATGATTATACTGAAGAACAAAGTTTTGGTTTTTCAGTTATTGGAAGCAATACAAAGGATCCAGAAAAACTAGCTAGTACACTTTTAACGATGGTGAACGATTATCGAAAGAAAAAAATAAACGAAGATGAGTTTATGCGAATGAAAAGAAAACATATCGGCTCTGTTTTACGCTCAATGAATTCTCTTGAATTCATCGCGAATGAATATACTCGTTATCAGTTTAACGGAATAAACTTATTTAACGTTACGAAAGTAATTGAAGACTTGCAGAGCGATTACATTGAAAATGTTCTTCATACGCATTTTGTAGAACCGTCGTTTACAGTCTGTCAAGTCGTACCTCATTCAGTATAAAGGGTATAAAGATAAGTGGGGGAGAGCCAGTGAAATATGCGTTAGTTACAGGAGCGAGCGGAGGAATCGGAAGGGAAATAGCGCTTAAACTAGCTAAAGCAGGCTACGGATTATATTTGCATTTCAATCAAAATGAGCGTGAAATAAGCTCGTTAGTTCAACAAATTCATCATGTTCCTGTTTACACTGTTCGCGCAGATTTAACAAATAAAAATGCTGTTACTGCTATGCTTTCTAGTATTCATCATGATATTGATACAATCATTCATAACAGTGCGACCTCTTATTTCGGGTTAATTACCGATATGCGTGATGAAGAAGTGTTCGATATGATTCAGTTACAAGTGACATCCCCATTTTTACTTACAAAATATTTAATGCCGAACATGATAAAAAAACGTCAAGGAAACGTAATTGTTATTTCATCGATATGGGGATTTACAGGTGCCTCTTGTGAAGTTTTATATTCAATGGTTAAAGGCGGATTGAACACCTTTGTCAAAGCTCTTGCGAAAGAAGTGGCTCCAAGTGGTGTGAGAGTGAATGGAATTGCTCCCGGAGCGATTGAAACAAAAATGAACAGTCACTTGAGTAAAGATGAACTTCAAGCACTTAAACAAGACATCCCGATGGGAAGGTTGGGGAAGCCCTCTGAAGTTGCTGACCTCGTTGATTTCCTCATTTCGGACCGTTCTACGTATATTAATGGTGAAATTATTTCAATAAACGGTGCATGGTATTAAGGCTCGGCACTTGCCGAGCTTTCATATATTATGGAATATACCTTTTCATCCCTACTAAAATCATTTATGATTATTATAAATTATGTAATTTGATTTTAAAAAGAGTGGCAGGTGTTAGCAATGTCTGAACTAGGAGAGCAGCTAAAGCATGCACGATTGGATAAAAACATTTCACTTGATGAAGTACAAACTAGAACTAAAATTCAAAAACGTTATTTAGAAGCAATTGAAAATGGCGACTTTGATAAATTGCCAGGTTCTTTTTATACGAAAGCGTTTATTAAAAGTTACGCTGAAGCAGTTAGTTTAGATTATGATTCATTAATGAAACAGTATGGGCATGAACTGCCTGAATCACCTCAATCGGTTGAATCATTGCCACCTCGAAGAACACGTACTTCTATACCCTCACCGACCCGTAGTAAACTCTCTGCTGCGTTACCGGGTTTATTTGTTTTTCTGATCGTGATTGGAATTTTAGCGATCATTTGGATGTTAAATATTAATTCAAATGATGACTCAGCATTAAAGGAAGAAGTGGATCAGAATAGTCAAAATGTCGAAGTTGAGCAAAATAAAAATGCGATTTCGAATAAAGATAACAAAGTAGAACCGATCAAGGATGCTGAGTCGAATGATACAGTTGATGAAGGGGACGATAATACGGTTCAACAAAGCGGACAATTGGAAAAAATAAGTGTAAGTGGTGATACGACAAATTACGTTTTATCTGAAACCGATGAGTTTCATGTAAAATTTACATTTTCCGGAGAATCATGGTTAAAAATTCAAGGGAACAGCGGAAAGGTATATGTGAATGAGGGGTATTCAGAAAAACAAGATGCCACTTTCGATTTTAGTGACGAATCAGGCGTTAGAATTCGAATCGGAAGCACTCCTCATGTCAAGATGACGGTGAATGACATAGAAGTTGATTTAGAGAAACAGCCGATTGCACAAACGGTGAAAATTGAACTTGCGACCGATTAAGGAGAACAATGTGAGACGGAGGAATCGTTTTGAATTTAGCAAATAAAATAACATTAGTACGCATCCTACTCATCCCTATTTTTATGATTTTTATGCTAAGCGACTTTTCAATAGGGGACGTGACACTGTTTAATCAAGTGATTCCAGTTCATCATTTAATCGGTGCGCTCATTTTCATTATCGCTTCTGCGACAGATTGGCTAGATGGGTACGTTGCACGAAAATATAATTTGATAACAAACTTAGGGAAATTTCTTGATCCGTTAGCAGATAAAATTTTAGTTACTGCTGCCCTTATTTCATTAGTGCAACTTCAACTTGCTCCTGCTTGGATCGTTATTATCATTTTAAGTCGAGAATTTGCTGTTACTGGAATCCGTTTAATTGCAGCAGGTGAAGGTGATGTTATTGCAGCTAGTCAGTTGGCGAAATGGAAAACTACGTTCCAAATTATTGCGATTGCAGCATTGCTTTTATATAATATCCCATTTACATTAATTTCATTTCCTTTTGGTGATGTGATGCTATGGATCGCACTATTGTTGACAATCTTGTCTGGGTTCGATTATTTTTGGAAAAACCGTCAACTATTGTTAAGCTCGAAATGACGGAGGAGGTTTAACAGTTTGGACTTTAATGCTGAAATCATTTCAGTTGGATCAGAATTGTTGTTAGGACAAATTTTAAATACAAATGCACAATTTCTTTCAAAAGAACTCGCATTATTAGGAATCAATGTTTATCATCATACTGCGGTCGGTGATAATGCTTACAGAATGAAAAATGTCATTCAAAATGCTCAAGAACGAGCAAATTTTATTATTTTAACTGGTGGTCTTGGACCGACTAAAGATGATGTGACGAAACAAACATTGGCAAAGCTATTGCAAGCTGAGCTTGTTTACGATAAAGACGCACTAACGAAGATTATGAACTATTTTAAAAAAGCGAATCGTACGATGACCGAAAATAATCGTAAACAAGCGCTCGTCATTAAAGGTGCACATGTTTTAGAGAATAAAACTGGTATGGCCCCTGGGATGGTCTATGTACATAATGAGATTATTTATATTCTTCTTCCCGGTCCACCTCATGAATTACAGCCCATGTTTCTAAACGAAGTGAAACCTTTTTTACATAAGCAAGGCTATCTCTCACATTTCATTATTTCGAGAGTTCTCCGTTTTTATGGGATTGGAGAGTCTCAACTTGAAAGTGAGTTAGAAGATTTAATTGAAAATCAGACTAATCCAACGATTGCTCCGTTAGCGACGAGAGGCGAAGTAACGATACGTCTAACCGCAAGAGGAAAAACCGAAAAAGAAGTGAATGAATTACTAGATAAAGAGGAAAAGAAAGTATTAGAGCGAACGGGTAGATACTTTTACGGCTATGATTCAACATCGTTACCATTGGAAGTATCGAAATTGCTTGAACAGAAAAATTTACGAATTGCTTCTGCGGAAAGTTTAACAGGAGGATTATTTTCTCAACTGCTAACGAAAGTATCGGGAGCAGGATCGATATTTAATGGTGGTATTGTTAGCTATACGGATGAAGTGAAAGAAAATATATTGCAAGTTCCGCGTGACATTCTTCAGCGTGACGGTGCAGTAAGTTCAAATTGTGCGTTGAAAATGGCTGAAAACGTTCGCGATCTCTTACAAGCTGATATTGGTATTAGCTTTACTGGTGTCGCAGGTCCTTCCAAAAGTGAAAATAAAGAAATAGGAACCGTTTTTATTGGGCTTGCATTTAAAAAAGAGCCAACTGTCGTGTATCCACTAAACCTCGTTGGAAGTCGTGATACGATTCGTAAAAGTAGTGCTAATTATGGATTTTACTATTTACTGAAGCACTTAAAGAAAGGTGAATAAGATTGAAGACATTTCAAGAATTACAACTATCGAAAGAAGTTCAATCGGCATTAGATGAAATTGGCTTTACTGAGCCCACACCAATCCAGCAAAAAGCGATTCCACTTTTGAAAGAAGGAAAGGACGTCATTGGTCAAGCGCAGACAGGAACGGGAAAAACAGCTGCTTTTGGTATTCCCGTTGCTGAAAATATGAAAGAAACAAAACATGTCCAAACGTTAATTTTGGCACCGACGAGAGAACTTGCTATTCAAGTTGCCGAAGAATTAAGGAAAATAATGAAATATAAACATTTTAACGTCGTTGCGATTTATGGCGGTCAACCCATTTATCCGCAAATTAAAGATTTAAAAAAAGGCGCTCAAGTCGTTGTAGGAACGCCAGGGAGAATTCTTGACCATTTAAAGCGGAAGACATTGCTTACCGATCGAGTGCAAACAGTCATCTTAGATGAAGCAGATGAAATGCTTGATATGGGGTTTATTCAAGACATTGAAGCCATCTTAAAGACTTTACCAAAAGAGAGGCAAACCATGTTATTTTCTGCAACGTTGCCACACGATATTAAAAAATTATCAAGGAGGTATATGAACGATCCCGTTCGCGTTTCAGTCACGCGAGGCAATGAAACCGCCGATACGATTAATCAACTCTTTTACCGAACGTTTGAACAACATAAACTTGATGCGCTTACGAGAATTATTGATACGGAAAAGATTGAAGTTGCCATCATTTTTTGTCGAACGAAAAAAGGAGTGGCTACATTAGCTGAAGCGTTAACCTCTAAAGGATATCGTGCGGAAGGACTTCACGGTGACTTAACTCAGCCCCAACGGATGAACGTCATGGATGCTTTTCGGAAGAAACGAATTAATCTATTAATTGCAACGGATATTGCCGCTAGAGGAATTGATGTAGCTCATGTAACACACGTCATAAACTATGATATCCCTGAAGATCCGGAGCAATACGTACATCGGATCGGGAGAACAGGACGGGCAGGTAAAAGTGGGATAGCAATTACGTTCGTCACCCCACAAGATGGTAAGTTTTTACACGCGATTGAAGAGAAAATTAATTCGAAAATCCCTGAAGGAAAGTTACCGGATGGACAAGAATTATTAACTCGTAAGTTTAAAAGGCTGCTAGAGGAAATGCCAGAATATCAAAAGCCTCATGAGGAACTATATGACTCTTTTGCTAATGAGTTGTTGCAAAAGCAACCGCAAGAAAAGGTGGTCTCATCACTCCTCGCCATGTTGTTGTCAGTTAATACTCTTCACACACCCGAAGAATATCAATTTGGTGAAACGGGTGGAGAAAAAGGAATGGTACGTTTTTTCTTAAATGTTGGGAGAAACATTGATTTACACCCAAAAATATTAGTGGATGAAATTTCAAATACAGCGAGTATATCGAAAAAAGAGATTGGCAAAATCGACATTTTTGAACGTTTTTCATTTTTCGAAGTCCCTAAGCGTGTTGCTCCATTCGTATATGAGAGTTTAAAGCAAGAAGGTTTAAACGGTTCGCGTATTTATTTAGAACCAGCGAAACCACCGCAACGCTCCTTTCAGACGGCACACTAAAAAACGAATAAATGTTCGTGATAAAGATTGGCAAGTTGAAATAAAAGGTTTATAATAAGGATAAAATTGATGACAAGTTCGTATGTTCGTGTCGTCATAGAGGAGTTGATTATAGTGAGTGAACGGAAAGCTGCTTTAGATATGGCACTTAGACAAATTGAGAAACAATTTGGAAAAGGCTCGATTATGAAACTTGGAGAACAAGCGGAACAAAGGGTATCTACGATCTCTAGTGGTTCGCTTTCATTAGATATTGCATTAGGTGTTGGTGGATATCCTCGAGGAAGAATTATTGAAGTGTACGGACCTGAGTCTTCAGGAAAGACAACTGTCGCTCTTCATGCAATTGCAGAAGTACAAAATAATGGTGGACAGGCTGCTTTTATCGATGCAGAACATGCTCTCGATCCGGAGTATGCGAAGAATCTTGGCGTTAATATTGATGAACTACTTCTTTCCCAACCTGATACAGGTGAACAAGCATTGGAAATTGCAGAAGCACTTGTCCGCAGTGGTGCCATTGATATCATCGTTGTCGACTCGGTTGCAGCACTTGTCCCTAAGGCTGAGATCGAAGGAGAGATGGGCGACTCTCATGTCGGTTTGCAAGCGAGGCTCATGTCTCAAGCCCTCCGCAAATTATCTGGTGCAATTAGTAAATCAAAGACGATCGCTGTGTTTATCAACCAAATTCGCGAAAAAGTTGGAGTCATGTTTGGAAACCCTGAAACAACACCTGGTGGAAGAGCGTTAAAATTCTATTCATCTGTACGTCTTGAAGTTCGCAGAGCAGAAACGTTAAAACAGGGGAACGAGATGGTTGGAAATAGAACGCGAATAAAAATTGTGAAAAATAAAGTAGCACCTCCTTTTAAACAAGCGGATGTCGATATTATGTATGGAGAAGGAATTTCGAAAGAAGGCGAAATCATTGATATCGCTTCCGAGTTAGACATCGTTCAAAAAAGTGGAGCATGGTATTCATTTGAAGGTGAAAGACTTGGTCAAGGGAGAGAAAATGCAAAGCTTTTTCTGAAAGAAAACCCTGAAATTAAACATGAAATTGACTCCCGTGTTCGACAACACTATGATTTAGGTGAGCCTCATTTAGAGCAAGAAGATGATGAAAAACAGATTCAAGAAACGTTGTTAACGGAGTAACTGATGCAGAGTAGACAGCACCCGCATTTTAGCGACTGCTGTCTTTTTTATTGTTAAAGGATTATATGTGCAAGTGGCGTAACGCACGTAATGCCATTCTCCATTTATCCTTTGTCTTGACAAGCTATTTTTACATCTATAAAATAATACTATGTATGTTTGCTTGATTCTTTTGAATTCAAACGTATACAACGTAATTGTGTTAAATGATGTTACAAAAGAAATCTGAACAAAAAGTTTAACCAACAAGTAGATAGCAAGGGAGGTGAACGGAATGGACCTACTCGGTTTCATCTCCACTATGCTTATCTCTGCAGCTGTCGGAGCAGTTGTTGGATATCTTGGACGTAAATCGATTGCAGAAGCGAAAATTTCCAGTGCAGAACATGCAGCAAAGCAAATTGTCGAAGATGGAAAGCGTGAAGCGGAAGCTTCAAAAAAGGAAGCTTTGCTTGAGGCGAAGGATGAAAGTCATAAACTTCGCGTTGAAGCTGAACGTGAAATTCGCGAACGCAGAAGTGAACTTCAAAAACAAGAAAACCGTTTGGTACAGAAAGAAGAGATTCTTGATAGGAGAAGTGAAACATTAGACAAAAAAGAAGAAACATTGGAAAAACGTGAAGAATCTCTCACCAAAAAACAACGACAAATTGAAGAGATTGAAAGCACAGTGGAGGGATTGCTGCAACAACAAAAAGCTGAACTTGAACGAATCTCTGGTTTAAGCCGTGAAGATGCTAGACAATTGATTATTAGCGAAACCGAAAAAGAAATTACACACGAAACGACGTTAATGATCAAAGAGATGGAGAGTCGAGCGAAAGAGGAAGCTGAAAAGAAAGCAAAAGAAGTTCTCTCACTAGCCATTCAACGATGTGCGGCTGACCATGTTGCAGAAACAACTGTTTCTGTTGTGAATCTCCCAAATGATGAAATGAAAGGTCGTATTATCGGTCGGGAAGGAAGAAATATCAGGACGTTGGAGACGTTAACAGGTATTGACCTTATCATAGATGATACACCTGAAGCTGTCATTCTCTCTGGATTTGACCCGATTCGACGTGAGATTGCACGAATCGCTCTCGATAATCTTGTACAGGATGGAAGAATTCACCCAGCTCGAATTGAAGAAATGGTTGACAAGTCACGGAGAGAAGTTGATGAGAATATTAGAGAGTACGGTGAACAGGCAACGTTTGAAGTTGGTGTTCATGGACTGCATCCAGATTTAATTAAAATACTTGGAAGGCTAAAATATCGAACGAGCTATGGACAGAATGTGTTAAAACATTCAATGGAGGTAGCCTATTTAGCAGGTCTCATGGCAGCTGAGCTCGGTGAAGATGTGAACCTCGCTCGTCGAGCAGGGCTACTCCATGATATCGGAAAAGCGATTGACCATGAAGTAGAAGGTAGCCACGTTGAAATTGGCGTAGAATTAGCTACGAAGTATAAAGAGCACCCTATTGTCATCAACAGCATTGCTTCACACCATGGAGATACTGAACCGAACTCGATTATATCAATTTTAGTTGCCGCTGCTGATGCGCTTTCGGCTGCACGGCCAGGGGCGCGTCGTGAAACACTTGAAACATATATACGTCGCCTTGAAAAGCTTGAAGAAATTTCTGAATCCTTTGAGGGCGTTGAAAAGTCCTATGCGATTCAAGCAGGGCGGGAAATTCGAATTATCGTCAAGCCCGATGTTATCGATGATGTATCTTCATATCGTTTGGCGAGAGAAATCACAAAGAAAATTGAACATGAACTCGATTATCCTGGTCATATTAAAGTAACGGTAATTAGGGAAACGAGGGCTATAGAGTATGCAAAATAAAGTGGTCAATGACCACTTTATTTTACTACTATCATAAAATATAGATTGGAGACTTCGGTTTAATGAAGCTTTTATTTATCGGTGATGTCGTTGGTTCTCCAGGCAGAACCGCATTAAAACAATATTTACCTCGTTTGAAACAAAAGTATAATCCGGTAGTTACAATTGTGAATGGAGAGAATGCAGCAGGTGGAAGAGGAATAACAGAAAAAATATATAAAGAGCTTCTTCATGCTGGTGCAGACGTCATCACATTAGGAAATCATACGTGGGATCATAAAGAAATATTTGATTTTATTGATGACGCCAAACAATTAGTAAGACCAGCCAACTTTCCTGAAGGAACACCTGGTCAAGGTTCGACATTAATACAAGTGAATAATATAAAGATTGCTGTCATTAACCTTCAAGGTCGTACCTTTTTACCCGCTTTAGATTGTCCGTTCAGAAAAGCTAATGAACTTGTGGAAAAATACCGAAAGCATACACCGTACATATTCGTCGATTTTCATGCGGAAGCAACGAGTGAAAAACAAGCGATGGGTTGGTATTTGGATGGAAAAACGACGGCAGTTATCGGTACACATACACATGTCCAAACAGCCGACAACCGTATTTTACCTAAAGGAACAGCCTATCTGACTGATGTTGGAATGACAGGACCGTACGATGGCATTTTAGGAATGCAGCGTGAAACTGTCATTAAAAGGTTTTTAACAAGTTTGCCAGTTCGATTTGAAGTAATGTCAGGTCGTAAGCAATTGAGCGGAATTTGTGTGACGATTGATGAAAATAATGGATGTGCACTAGGGACGGAACGAATTCTAATCAATGAAGATCATCCCTTTTTTGATTAAAGACTTAAAAAGGAAGGAATACAAGTTATAATCATGAATACTATTTAAAAGGGAGTAATATTTAAGGGAGGTACTAGTGATGGAAGTATTAAAAGTTTCAGCGAAATCGATTCCTAACTCTGTAGCCGGTGCACTAGCCAATGTATTGAGGGAAAGAGGAAGTGCTGAAATTCAAGCAATTGGCGCAGGTGCCATTAATCAAGCAATTAAAGCAATCGCGATTGCGAGAGGGTTTGTAGCACCAAGTGGAGTTGACCTCATTTGTATTCCCGCTTTCACCGATATTTTAATCGATGGTGAAGAAAGAACGGCGATTAAGCTTATTATTGAACCGAGATAATTCCGACTTACCTATTCAATTTGAATGGGTAAGTTTTCTTTTTTACTAATGGACCTTTGGTTTGATATTATTTTGGAACTGCGACGTATAGCAATGTACACTTACTAGTCTTAACAGTGGGACGAGGTATTGCAGTTTCAGGAGTTGCGATAGTGCGTCGTGTGTTTAACTTGCCTCGTTCATACCTTCGCTGCAGAGCTTTCGATGAACAGAACGATGACTTTCTTAGTCTACGTCCTGTCATTGCTGTTCCCACTAGAGTCTACGCGATGAAAAGTGATTTTCGTCTACTCTTATAAACTGACTCGTTCGAAACATCTAATCCTATTTTGAGACTTAGGATTCTCGGTTTACAACAGAAAACTTGAATGAGTAAAGGAATTGTAAGACTAAAATAAAGTGTAGCTCGAAAGGTACTACCTTCAAACAATTTGTTTAGAATAGCCTTTTTAAAACAAAAGTGGAAAAGGAACGAAACTAGGATGAAAATTTTTGATGCTCATTGTGACGTATTATACAAAATGTGGATGAATCCAAAGGTTTCTTTTTACAATGACTTAAGGCTCCATACAAATTACGCTAACTTAAAGCAAACGGGTTCTAGCAATATACAATGCTTCGCGATTTACGTCCCTTCACATGTTCATGAACAGGAACGCTTCCAAGTTGCTCTTGAAATGATTAATATTTTTTACGAAAAAATTATGACATGTCGCGGAATGAAATTTATTTCATCAAAATCTGATGCGTTACGTTTGCAAGCAAATGAAATTGGTGCGATATTAACCTTAGAAGGTTGTGATGCGATCGGCAATGATCTAATTAGGTTAAAAACGTTATATCGCTTAGGTGTTCGTTCAATCGGGCTAACGTGGAATTATGCTAATGCGGTGGCTGATGGAATATTGGAACGACGAGGTGCTGGATTAACGTCGTTTGGAGAGCGTGTCGTTACGTTTAATAATGAAAAAAAATTGTGGACTGACGTATCACATTTATCTGAACAAGGTTTCTGGGATGTTATCGAATTGGCGCAATACCCAATTGCTTCCCATTCCAATGCAAAAACGGTTACTCCTCATGTTCGAAATTTAACAGATAACCAAATTTTAGCATTAATTCAAAGGAACGGAATGATTGGTGTAACGTTCGTACCAGAGTTTTTGGAGAAAAAAGGCAACGCTACAGTATATGACGTTCTTCGTCACATTGAATACATCTGTTCATTAGGAGGAGAAAACAATATTGGACTAGGTTCGGACTTCGATGGGATCGAGCAGACACCGTATCAACTATGGAATTATTCGTATTATAGTATCCTTATTAACGAATTGTTGAAAAAATATCCAGAACGAATAGTAAAAGGATTTTTATCTCATAATTTTTTAGAAAAAATGTTCTTTTAAAATTACTAATTTTGCTATATTTGTAGGGGTTGCATGAATAACATTCTAAGCGTATGATTGTATTCGATTAGAATACAATCATTTTTATAACGACATTCCTAGTAATTCTATAGACTAATTAGAAATGATAAGCTTATGAGGAGTGACAATCATGGTACATCAACTTTCTTGGAAAGTTGGAGGGCAACAAGGAGAAGGAATTGACAGTACTGGAGAAATATTTGCAACAACGTTAAATCGCAAAGGTTATCATTTATATAGTTACCGCCATTTTTCGTCTAGAATTAAAGGTGGGCACACGAACAATAAAATACGAGTAAGCACGCAAAGCATTCGTTCGATCTCAGATGACCTCGATATACTCGTAGCTTTTGACCAAGAAACGATTGATTTAAATGCTCATGAGTTAAACGATAACGGAATCATTATCGGAGATTCAAAATTTAAGCCATCAAAACCAGAAAGTTGTAATGCGGTGCTATATTCCGTGCCATTTACAGAGATTGCAAAAGAGCTCGGAAACTCATTAATGAAAAACATGGTGGCAATTGGAGCCTCAAGTGCACTTCTAGGATTAAGGGCAGAAGACTTTAAGCAAGTAGTAGAGGAAATATTTTCAAATAAAGGAAAACAAATTGTTGAAAATAACCTAGAAGCGATTCGTGCAGGCGCTCGTTATTTAGTTGAAACATTCGGTAAAGAGCTAAAAACTTTTCAACTTGCTGAAGCAGATGGCAAAGCACGGATGTTCATGATCGGCAACGATGCCATTTCACTCGGTGCTCTCGCAGCAGGAGTTCGTTTTATGGCAGCTTATCCGATTACACCAGCATCAGAAATTATGGAATATTTAATTCAAAAACTGCCTGAAATTGGCGGGACTGTCATTCAAACGGAAGATGAAATGGCTGCTGTCACGATGGCTATTGGAGCAAATTATTCAGGAGTGCGTGCTTTTACGGCATCAGCTGGGCCAGGCTTATCATTAATGATGGAAGCGATCGGACTTTCTGGAATGACCGAAACTCCGCTTGTCATCGTCGATACACAACGAGGCGGACCGAGCACAGGCTTGCCAACAAAGCAAGAGCAATCAGACTTAATGCAAATGATCTATGGAACACATGGAGAAATCCCAAAACTTGTGTTAGCACCTAGCACGGCTGAAGAAGCATTTCATGATACAGTGCAAGCATTTAATTTAGCGGAAATATATCAATGCCCAGTTATTATTTTATCAGATTTGCAGTTATCTTTAGGAAAACAGACTGTTGATCCGTTAAACTATGAAAAAGTAAAGATTAGTCGTGGAAAACTAATTAAAGATGAACCATTACCAGAACTTGAAAACAAAAATTATTTTAAACGATATGAGTTGACAACAGATGGTGTTTCACCACGAGTATTGCCTGGCACAAAAAACGGCATTCATCATGTAACTGGAGTTGAACATGATGAAACAGGTAAGCCATCAGAAACTGCCGAAAATCGAAAGCTACAAATGGAAAAACGAATGCGAAAAATGCAAACCGTCATTTCACATTTCGATACGCCAGTCCATGTGAATGGAGAGGAAGCTTCCGATATTTTACTTATTGGATTCAACTCAACGAGAGGTACGATTGAAGAGGCAATGGAACAGCTTCGTGATGAAGGTGTAAACGTAACACATGCGCACATTCGCCTCCTCCATCCATTCCCAACAGACATTCTTACACCATACGTCTCAAATGCAAACCGGGTCGTCGTTGTAGAAAATAACTATACAGGCCAATTAGCAAATTTAATTAAATTAAATATCGGGTATGCCGAAAAAATCCAAAGTGTACTAAAATATGATGGTACTCCATTTTTACCGAAAGAAGTGTATTCAAAAACGAAGGAGTTGATTCCAATTGGCAACGTTTAAAGATTTTCGCAACACTGTAAAGCCAAATTGGTGTCCTGGATGTGGAGACTTTTCAGTCCAAGCAGCGATCCAGCGGGCGTCTGCTAACCTTGGGTTAGAGCCAGAGGATTTAGCAGTGATTTCTGGTATTGGTTGTTCAGGTCGAATCTCTGGTTATATTCATTCGTATGGATTTCACGGTATTCATGGTAGAGTTCTACCGATTGCTCAAGGAGTGAAAATGGGGAACCGTGATTTAACAGTCATAGCAGCTGGTGGCGATGGAGATGGTTTTGCGATCGGAATGGGTCATACGATTCATGCGATCCGCCGCAATATTGATATTACGTATATCGTAATGGATAACCAAGTGTACGGGTTAACGAAAGGACAAACATCTCCGCGAAGTGATGTTGGTTTTAAAACGAAAAGCACACCAGAAGGTTCTGTTGAATCGACATTATCGATTATGGAAATGGTGCTCACTGCTGGAGCAACCTTTGTAGCTCAAAGCTTTTCAAGCGATTTAAAAGAATTAACGTCTTTAATTGAACAAGGGATTCAACATAAAGGTTTCTCTTTTATTAATGTATTTAGTCCGTGTGTCACATATAACAAAATGAATACGTATGATTGGTTTAAAGAAAATTTAATTCGTCTCGATGATTTTGAAAACTATGATTCTAGTAATCGGATTATGGCGATGAAAATGTTAATGGAAAACAAAGGCCTAGTGACAGGGCTTATATATGAAGATAAAGAAAAAAAATCGTATCAAGATTTAGTATCTGGATATAGCAAAACCCCACTCGCTCATGAAAATATTCACTTAGACGAAGAAAAGTTTAAACAATTAATTTCAGAATTCATGTAAAGCGATGAGCTCCTTTTCTTAATGAAAATGTGAGCTTTTTTCTTTTTCCGCAAGATTTGTTATAATGAATGAGTTGCATTCGGTCTGGTATATTACGATGCAAGGAGGAGATTTGAATGGCAAAAGGAAAGAAACGTAATTCTCCGGACTTAAAATCCGAAAAGGATTACGCTAAATATTTTGAAACGATTTACCAGCCCCCTTCACTACGTGATGCGAGAAGGCGTGGAAAAGAAGAAGTAAAAATCCATTACAAATATGAAATACCGGATGACGTGAAAAATATCGGAGTTGGCCTTAAATTTTATATTCGAACGTACGGATGTCAAATGAATGAACATGACACTGAAGTCATGGCGGGTATTTTAACGGATTTAGGGTATGAACCGACAGTAGAAGAGAAAGATGCTGACGTTATTTTATTAAATACGTGTGCGATTCGTGAAAACGCTGAGAATAAAGTGTTTGGTGAAATTGGACATTTAAAAGCGTTAAAAAGAGAAAAACCAGAACTTATTCTCGGTGTTTGCGGCTGTATGTCTCAGCAGGAATCTGTCGTTAATCGAATTTTGCAAAAGCACCCTCAAGTTGATTTAATTTTCGGAACTCACAACATTCATCGGTTACCGATTTTGTTAAGAGAAGCGTATTACAGTAAAGAAATGGTTGTTGAGGTCTTATCTAAAGAAGGCGACATTATTGAGAACTTGCCACGTGTACGCAAAGGAAAGATTTCGGGCTGGGTTAACATTATGTATGGATGTGACAAGTTTTGTACGTACTGTATCGTACCTTATACAAGAGGGAAAGAACGGAGTCGCATGCCAAAAGATATCATCGAGGAAGTGCGCCAGCTCGCACGGGAAGGGTATCAAGAAGTGACCCTTTTAGGTCAAA
Source organism: Pueribacillus sp. YX66 (assembly GCF_041725775.1). Lineage (NCBI taxonomy): Bacteria > Bacillati > Bacillota > Bacilli > Caryophanales > Bacillaceae > Pueribacillus > Pueribacillus sp. YX66. The sequence goes on from NZ_JBEUEL010000012.1 coordinate 50,638, forward strand.
ACGTGAATGCGTATGGGAAAGATTTCGACTTCGAATACGGTTTAGGTCATTTAATGGATGAAATTCGTAAAATTGATATTCCGCGCATTCGATTTACGACGAGCCACCCGCGTGATTTTGACGATCATTTAATTGAAGTACTTGCAAAAGGTGGTAATTTAGTCGAACATATTCACTTACCTGTTCAACATGGTAACTCGGAAATTTTAAAATTAATGGGTCGTGTTTACACGCGAGATGAATATTTAGAACTCGTACGTAAAATTAAAGCTGCCATTCCAAATGTCGTCTTGACAACAGACATTATTGTCGGCTTCCCAAATGAAACGGAAGAACAATTTGAAGATACGTTATCACTTTATCGCGAAGTCGGATATGACAGTGCATATACATTTATCTACTCACCTAGAGAAGGTACGCCAGCAGCAAAAATGAAAGATGATGTACCGATGGCTGTGAAAAAAGAACGGCTTCAGCGTCTGAACGCACTTGTTAATGAGATTGCACTCGATAAAAATAAACGATATGAAAATGAAGTTGTTGAAGTTCTCGTTCAAGGGGAAAGCAAAAAAAACTCCGACGTTTTAACTGGCTATACGAGAGGGAACAAAGTCGTTCATTTTCACGGACCGGAATCACTCATCGGAACGCTTGTGGATGTTCGGATTAAGAAGGCAAAAACATGGACACTTGACGGTGAATTGGAAGAAATGTTAGAGGTGAAAAGTTCGTGACCTATACAAGAGAGCAAATTATTGAAAAAGCAGTTGAACTAGCACAGATGGTTGCTAACACTGAAGAAGTTGATTTTTTTAAAAAAGCTGAAGCAAAAATAAATGAGCATGAAAAGGTCCAGCAGTTAATCGCTGAAATTAAAAAACATCAAAAAGAGGCTGTTAATCTTCAACATTACCGCAAACATGAAGCGTTAAAAAAAGTAGAAACAAAAATTGATAAACTTATGGAACAAGTTGATGAAATTCCATTAGTGCAAGAGTTTAAACAGTCGCAAACTGAAGTGAATGACTTACTGCAATTAATTGCGAAAACAATTTCGGATACAGTGACGAACAACATAACGAGTACGGATGAGACACCTTAAACGGTGTCTTTGTTTTATCCACAAATACATTGTTGCCTTATTTGATGACCCTCATCTCCTTAGATAATACATTCTTTTTTTATTTAAAAGGCTTGTTCCAATGCGGAACACAGGTCATATGCCTTGCATAGGATGTCAGTGAAGAAATGATGAGGAGGTATAATCAATGTCTTTTGCTGACGATTCAAAGTATAGAGAAATAGTAGCAAAAGCAGTTTGCGGAAAAGGAAGCAAATATTCAAAGGCAACCCACACTGTCAATCCGTTGCACAGACCTTCAAGCATACTAGGCTGCTGGATTATAAATCATGATTACAAAGCAAGAAAAGATGGTGACGCTGTCGAAGTAGAAGGTAGTTACGATATTAACTTATGGTATTCCTACAATAAAAACACGAAAACGGAAGTCGTAACCGATACAGTGAAGTACAGTGATGTCATTCCGCTGAAGATGAGAGATGATGAAAATTTAACCGATGAATATGACGTTGTCGTGAGAACGATGCAACAACCAAACTGCTTAGAAGCAACGATTTCTCCAAATGGTCAAAAAATACTCGTAGAAGTTGAACGGGAGTTTATCGGTGAGGTGATTGGAGAAACGAAGCTTTGTGTGCGTGTTGATCCAGATGGCTGTGTCGATGAGTTGGAAGAAAGCTCTGATTATGATTTAGATGAGGAATTTGAAGATTTAGATGCGGACTTCTTACTCGGGGAACTTGATGAGTAAAATGCAGGTTCAGATTGGATGAATAATCCATCTGAACCTATTGTTTGCAAGAAATTCAGTTTAGTATGCTATAATAGAGTCATAATTCAACAATGATGACGAACGATAAAGAAACAAGGTGGGGAGAAATACAATGCAGCAATACACCCCGATGATTCAACAATATTTGCGAATTAAGGCACAATACGAAGATGCCTTTTTATTTTTTCGTTTAGGTGATTTTTATGAACTCTTTTTTGAAGATGCAATAAAAGCAGCGAAAGAATTAGAGATCACGTTAACGAAGCGTGAAGGTGGTGCAGATGAACCGATCCCAATGTGCGGTGTTCCGCATCATTCTGCTGAAGTGTATATTTCACAGTTAATCGAAAAAGGATACAAAGTTGCAATTTGTGAACAAATGGAAAATCCACAACAAGCAAAAGGTGTCGTGAAACGCGAAGTTGTACAAGTGATTACACCGGGTACGGTAATGAGTCAAACGATGATGGACGAAAAACAGAATAACTTCATCGCCGCGATAACCTCATTTGGAAAAACAAAGTATGGGATTGCAATTAGTGACCTATCAACAGGGGAAAATTATATTACGCTCGTCAATGATGGGTTTGAAGAGTTAATTCATACACTTTCAGGCATGAATGTGAAAGAAGTTATCGTTGCTCCTAATTTTTCTAATAATGCTCAACAAGAGTTAAAAAAAATCTTTCACGTAGCTATTTCATATGAAGAACATACGTCGATCCGTGAAGAGTTTCAAAACATTACACAAAAATTACATACTGAACATGAGTTAATAACATTTGGAAGACTACTTAACTATTTGTTGCGAACACAGAAACGTACGCTCGCACATTTGCAGCCTGTTGAAATTTTAAAACAGACTGACTATATGAAAATTGACCTTTATTCTAAGAGGAACCTTGAACTAGTTGATACGATTCGAAAGCAAGGAAGAAAAGGGTCATTAGTGTGGCTGTTAGATAAAACAGTAACAGCGATGGGTGGACGTCTTTTAACTAAATGGATTGAAAGACCTTTAATCGATCGTGTGCAGATAGAGAAGCGCCACGAGATGGTTCAATGTTTAACGGAACAATTTATGCTGCGTGAACAATTGAAGGGACTATTAAAAGGTGTTTATGATATTGAAAGATTAGCTGGTAAAATTTCTTACGGAAATGTAAATGCAAAGGATCTTGTACAACTGAAAAAAACTCTTGAAATCTTACCAGACTTTGTTCAATTATGTTATGAATTTCAACATCCTTCGTTTTCACAATTTGCAGAGCGAATGCCGACGACTTCTCAATTATTGGATAAATTAAGTAGAGCACTTCTTGATGATCCAGCAACTTCAATAACGGAAGGTGGAATCATTCGTGATGGGTATAACGCCCAATTGGATGAATATCGTGAAATTAGCGTAAATGGGCGCGAATGGATAAAAAATTTGGAACAGAGAGAGAAGGAAAAAACAGGCATCAAATCTTTGAAAATCGGATTTAATCGTGTGTTTGGCTATTATATTGAAGTGACAAAAGCAAACTTACATTTGCTGGAGGCTGAGCGATATGAGCGAAAGCAAACGCTTGCAAATGCAGAACGATTTATTACTCCAGAATTAAAAGAAATGGAAATGAAAATTTTACACGCTGAAGATCTGCTTGCTGACTTAGAGTACGAACTTTTTTTGCAATTAAGGGAAGAGGTGCAAGAACATATTCCGCATTTGCAGACGATTGCAAAGTTATTAAGTGAAATTGATGTATTGCAAAGTTTTGCAACAGTAAGTGTAGAACATCACTATGTAAAACCGATGTTTAACGAAGTTGGTGACATTTCAATTAGAAATGGAAGACATCCAGTTGTGGAACAAGTGTTAACTGATACGCAGTTTGTTGAAAATGATATTGTTTTAAATGATGAGAAGCAAATGTTACTGATAACGGGTCCGAATATGTCAGGGAAAAGTACGTATATGAGACAGCTTGCTTTAATTGCAATCATGTCTCAAATTGGATGTTTTGTTCCAGCATCGGAAGCAAGTTTGCCGATCTTTGATCAAGTGTTTACGAGAATAGGTGCAGCGGATGATTTAGTGAGCGGACAGAGTACATTTATGGTAGAAATGCTCGAAACTCAGTATGCAGTGACGAACGCAACGAAAGATAGTCTCATTTTACTTGATGAAATTGGAAGAGGGACATCAACGTATGACGGAATGGCGTTAGCACATGCGATTATTGAATATATTCATGATGAAATTGGTGCAAAAACATTATTTTCTACCCATTACCATGAGTTAACAGTTTTAGAAGAACAGCTTCCTCGTTTGCATAACGTTCATGTAAAAGCTGTGGAGGAAAATGGGCAAGTCGTGTTTCTGCATAAAGTTCATGAAGGAGCTGCTGATGAAAGCTATGGAATTCATGTTGCACAATTAGCGAATCTTCCGGAAAAGCTCATTTCAAGAGCAAAATCAATTTTACAACAACTTGAAGAAGAAAATACGATCGATAAATCCAATTTCGTTGTGAATGAGCAGTTATCTTTTTTCAAAGACGAACAAGAAGAAGAAAAAAAGTCACGAACGATTGAGAAAACCATTGTTCGTGAAATCGCTTCGCTTAATCTAGTGAATATGACACCGTTAGAAGCGATCAATGTTTTATATAAATTGCACGAAAAAGTAACGAGGGATGGGGATAAGAGGTGAGCTTATGCCGAACATCATCATTTTAGATGAGCAGTTAGCGAACCAAATAGCAGCTGGTGAAGTCGTTGAGCGTCCCGCATCGATTGTGAAAGAATTAGTTGAAAATGCAATTGATGCAAACAGCACGATGGTAAAAATCGTAGTTGAGGATGGTGGACTTCAATCCATTCAAGTGACTGACAACGGAGACGGAATTTCCGAAGAGGACTGTGAACTTGCATTTGAACGGCACGCAACGAGTAAAATTAAACATGAACGGGACTTATTTTCAATTCGTTCTTTAGGTTTCCGCGGTGAGGCTCTGCCAAGTATCGCCTCTGTGTCAAGAACAGAAGTAAAAACGTGTACAGGTGAAGGACCAGGGACACATATCATTATGGAAGCGGGGGAGCTAAAACATCGTTCCTTAACATCAAGTCGGAAAGGAACAGAAATCAGTGTGAGTCGTTTATTTTTTAATACCCCCGCACGATTAAAATATTTAAAAACGGTCCATACTGAGTTGGGAAATATTACCGATGTCGTTAATCGTTTAGCAATGGCACACCCTAATATTTCTTTTCAGCTTATTCATAACGGAAAACAGATTTTGCATACAGACGGTAAAAATAATTTGTTGCAAGTGATTGCATCGATTTACGGAGTTTCTGTTGCCAAAAACATGGTTGAGATACAAAATCAATCGCTAGACTTTTCGATTTCAGGCTTTACGACAAAACCAGAAGAAACACGAGCGTCTAGAAAATATATGTCTTTGTTTATCAATGGACGGTTCATTCGAAATTATACATTAGCGAATGCGATCGTCGAAGGGTACCATACATTTTTACCGCTCGGTCGCTTCCCAATATCCGTTATACATGTACAAATGGATCCGACGTTAGTTGATATTAACGTTCATCCAGCAAAGTTAGAAGCGAGATTAAGTAAAGAACGAGAACTTGTTGAACTTATGACAAGTACGATTCGAGCAGCGTTACAAAAAACAAATTTAATTCCAGAAGTGAAATTGCGAAACAATGAAAAAGCTCGTACCGAACAAGTATCGCTTCCTTTTCAATTTCAAATGAAAAAGCATGAAAAAGCCGAAATTCAAAATTTGCTTCAAGATGAGTTGTTCCAGAGAAATGATGAAAATAAAACGTCTATAGAGACTGAAAATAAACAACAGTTCATTAAAGAACCATTAGTCGATGAGCAACGAACAGATTTAGAACAAACGGAAGGAGTTGGTATTCCACCTTTATATCCAGTAGGACAAGTTCATGGTACATACATCATTGCTCAAAATGAAGACGGACTTTACTTAATCGATCAGCATGCAGCACAAGAACGCATAAAATATGAATATTTCTTTGAAAAAATGGGTGAAACCCCACGTGATTTACAGGATCTTCTCGTTCCACTTTCGTTCGAATTTAGTATTAAGGAAGCACAAGTCGTGGAAGAAAATCTTTCTTTTTTTCAAAAGTTTGGTATTTATTTTGAGCAATTTGGGGATAAAACGTATATCGTACGCTCCCACCCATCATGGTTTCCAAACGGAAAGGAAGAAGAAACAATTCGAAGTATTGTTGAACTTTTGTTGGAAGAGAAAACGTTTGATATGAAGAAAATACGTGAAGATACTGCGATTATGATGGCATGCAAAAAATCAATTAAGGCGAATCACTATTTACGACAAGACGAGATGGTATCGCTTCTTCAGTCATTAAGACGATGTCGAGAACCTTACACTTGTCCTCATGGTCGCCCTGTGATCATACATTTCTCAACTTATGAGTTGGAAAAAATGTTTAAGAGAGTGATGTGATATCATGAAGGAGCGACTACTCGTCATCGTTGGACCAACTGCAGTTGGAAAAACAGAGATGAGCATTCAATTAGCAAAACGGTTTAACGGTGAAGTTGTCAGTGGAGATTCGATGCAAATTTATCGAGGGTTAAATATTGGAACAGCAAAAATAACTGCTGATGAGATGGAAAATATTCCACATCATATGATTGATATTATAGATCCGCTTGAAAGTTTTTCAGTTACACAGTATCAACGAGAGGCGCGAACGATCATTACAGAGATTAATGAAAGAGGTAAGCTGCCGATTCTCGTTGGCGGCACAGGGCTATACGTACACGCGATTACACATGATTATCAATTTACGAATATTGAATCGGACGAAGCGTTTCGAGAAGAAATGGAAATTTTTGCTGAACAGTACGGAAATGATGCCTTACATAAAAAACTTCAGTACATTGATCTAAAAAGCTATAAATCGATTCATCCGAACAATCGAAGAAGAGTTATTCGAGCGTTAGAAGTAATTAAACGAACGGGAAAACCGTTCTCGAACTTTCAGACGAAACGAGAAAAGTCAATTTATGACGCGGTCTTTATCGGTTTGACGATGGATAGAGAAGTTTTATATGATCGAATTAACACTCGCATCGACAAAATGATTGCAAAAGGATTGTTTAATGAAGCGCGTCATTTGTATGATAATAACTTAAAAGATAGTCAAGCCGCACAAGCAATTGGATATAAAGAACTTTTTTTATATTTTGATGGAGAACTTTCTAAAGAAGAGGCGATTCTTTTATTAAAAAGAAACTCTCGCAGGTATGCAAAAAGACAGTACACATGGTTTAAAAATAAGATGGACATTACATGGTTCGACATGACGAGAGGTAAAAATAAAAAAAAGCTAGAAATCATGAAATATGTTGCAGGAAAGTTAAATTGTTTAGAGAAACATTAATAAAGAGGATTGGAAAAGAGGAGGACTGTAAATGAAGCAGCAAGTCAACATTCAAGATCAATTTCTAAACACACTTCGACGTGAAAATATTTTTGTAACGGTTTATTTAATGAACGGCTTCCAACTTAAAGGGTTAGTGAAAGGATTCGATAGTTTTACAGTGATTTTGGAAGCGGAAGGCAAGCAACAACTCATTTATAAACATGCAATTTCAACATTTGCACCGAGTAAAAATGTTCAATTATCTTTAGAAGGTTAATAAAATGCTCCCATGTTGGGAGCATTTTGACTTTTGTAGGCGTTTGTCACACTTTTTATTTATTACCGTATAATAAGTAGCGTGATGATGAAAAGTGAGGTGACGCTTCATGACTAGCACAACAATAAAAAGAGCGAATGGTCAGATTAATATCGTGCTTAATCAAGAAATTCGAGCGGAAAAACCAACAGTTCTTGATGAAAAAATATTATCGAAGCATTATCCTCTAGAACGAATTCAAAAAGAGCTTCAAGCACTCGTAGGTATGAAAGAGGTAAAACGGCTAATTAATGAAATTTATGCATGGATATATATTAACCAATGCCGTAAAAAAGTCGGTTTGAAGCAAGAAAAACAGGCACTGCATATGTTATTTAAAGGTAATCCAGGCACTGGTAAAACGACAGTGGCACGATTGTTAGCGAAACTTTTCCACGATATGGACGTTTTATCAAAAGGACATTTAATCGAAGTGGAACGTGCAGATTTAGTTGGTGAATATATTGGGCATACGGCACAAAAAACGAGAGAACTTCTGAAAAAAGCGCATGGCGGGATTTTATTTATTGATGAAGCCTATTCATTAGCTAGAGGCGGGGAAAAGGACTTCGGAAAAGAAGCGATCGATACATTAGTGAAAGCAATGGAAGATAACCAGCATGAATTGATTTTAATTTTAGCAGGCTACCCAAAAGAAATGGATTACTTTTTATCGTTAAATCCAGGTATGCCTTCGCGGTTTCCAATTATTATGAACTTTGAAGATTATTCAAATGATGAATTAATCAAAATTGCAAGAAGTATGGCAAGGGAAAGAGACTATATGATGTCAACAGAAGCAGAATTAAAAATAAAGCATCATCTTGAGCGGTATCGAGCTGCGAACAAAAATTCATTTAGCAATGCTCGTTATGTGAGAAATATCATTGAAAAATCAATTCGAAAGCAAGCCGTACGTTTGTTAAAAGGTGAACAGTTTGACCGTCATCAGCTTATGACATTGCTAGCAGTAGACATTCAACTAGAAGATGATGCTTAACTTTGATATGATAAAAGTCAAAATTAAATGTGATGAAAGTAGGTTGTTGATTGGAAGAAAAAGCGATACTTGTTGGATGTGAGCTTCCTGATAATCATGAAAGATTTGCAGAGTCGATGAAAGAACTCGAAGCATTAACGAAAACAGTAAATGGTAAAGTCGTCGAGATGTTTACACAACGGAGGACACGAATTCATTCAGCTCATTATATTGGAAAAGGAAAGTTACAAGAAATTGTAACGTTTCTTAAAGGTGAAGAGATCGACCTTATTATATTTAACGATGAACTATCAGCAGGGCAACTACGAAACTTAACTGATATTCTCAATGTAAAAATTATTGATCGGACGCAACTTATTTTAGATATATTTGCATCCCGTGCACGTTCGAAAGAAGGAAAGTTACAAGTTGAATTGGCCCAACTTAAATATATGCTTCCACGCCTATTAGGAAAAGGTATTGTTTTGTCACGCCTTGGTGGCGGAATTGGAACGAGAGGGCCTGGGGAGACCCAACTGGAGACCGATCGGCGACACATTCGAAGAAGAATTCAAGCAATTGAGTCACATTTAAATAAAATTGTCCAACACCGATCTCGTTATAACGAACGAAGAAAAAAGAACGATGTTTTTCAAGTGACTCTTGTCGGCTATACGAATGCAGGAAAGTCAACGCTTTTTAACCGTCTTACGAGTGGTGATGCTTTTGAAGAAGATAAACTGTTTGCGACCCTTGATCCACTAACGCGAAAGCTTGATGCATATACAAAAATGAATGTATTATTAACCGATACTGTCGGATTCATTCAAGATTTACCAACTGAATTAATTGCGGCGTTTCGCTCAACATTGGAGGAAGTGACTGAAGCGGACCTCATTTTACACGTTATTGATGCTTCTCATGATCATTATATTGAACAAGAAGTAACGGTTAATCAATTACTTCGTGAACTTCAAGCTCATCACATACCAAAAATTAACGTTTACAATAAAAAAGATTTAATTCAACATAGCTTCTTTCCTTCGACATCTGAAGAGTCTATCCTTATTTCTGCATTTTCAGATGAAGATATGAGTCGGCTTATCAATCTAATTAAAGCGAAAATAGATTCTGAACTCGTTCCATATACGTTAGATGTCCCAGTGGAAGACGGTAAAACATTAGCTTTTTTGGAATCCAACACAGTTTTGTCTAATAAAACCTGGCTGGAAGATGAACAAAAGTTTATGATTACTGGATTAGCGCCGAAACATATCGCGCCATTGATTATTAATCATGATTAGAAAGGTGAAATATATGTACAAGCATCTAAAGTATGGACAACAGTTAAAAACATTCGTGGATCGAGCGGAAAAAATGACAGCACCGTTGATGAAACGAATCGATGATATTGCAGAGGAAAATCAATTTAGAGTGCTGCAAGCATTTCGAAACAATCAAGTGAGTGATTATCATTTTACTCCATCTACAGGATATGGGTATGATGATATTGGGAGAGATACCCTAGAACAAGTATACGCTGAAGTTTTCGGGGCAGAAGCTGCAATCGTTCGTTCACAAATGATGTCGGGCACCCATGCAATTGCCCTCGCGTTATATGGTGTGCTACGTCCAGGTGATGAACTACTTTACATAACAGGTGAACCTTATGATACATTGCATGAAGTGATTGGACTACGCGGTCGCAATAACGGTTCGTTGATAGATTTTGGAATTCGTTATAACGATGTGCCGTTAACGGAAGAAGGCGTTGATTACGAAAAAGTGAAAGCTAGTATTAACGAAAATACAAAAGTAATTGGGATTCAACGTTCGAAAGGATATACTAAGAGACCAGCGTTTACAATCGAAGATATAAAAGAAATGACATCATTCGTAAAATCAATCAAAGAAGATGTTATCGTGTTTGTTGATAATTGTTACGGAGAATTTGTAGAAGAGAAAGAACCTTGTCATGTCAACGTTGACTTAATTGCTGGCTCATTGATTAAAAATCCGGGCGGCGGTATCGTAAAAACAGGCGGGTATATCGCTGGACGAAAAGAATTAGTTAACCTATGTGCACAACGATTTTCTGCACCAGGTGTTGGAGCGGAAATTGGTGCGACATTATATAGTTTATTAGAAATGTTTCAAGGATTTTTTCTCGCTCCGTTTATCGTTGCCCAAGCGTTAAAGGGTGCTATTTTTACAAGTGCAATGGTGGAACAATTCGGTTATGAAGCATATCCAAAATGGAATGAAAAAAGGGGCGACCTCGTTCAGTCTGTTCAATTTAAAAATGCAGATGAAATGATAACGTTTTGCCAAGCCATACAATATGCATCTCCAATTAATGCCCATGTGACACCATATCCTAGTGAAATGCCTGGATACGATGACGAAGTTATTATGGCTGCAGGTGCATTTATTCAAGGTTCAAGTATTGAACTATCGGCAGATGGCCCCATTCGTCCTCCGTATATTGCTTATGTACAAGGTGGTCTTACATATAGTCACGTAAAAATTGCAATTTTGCATGCGCTAGATCTGTTAGCACAGAAGGGTTACTTGTCGCCTTTCACCAATGAACAAACAGAAGAAATTGGGAATAGTTGAGTTTGAGTGAGATGAAATGTGATTTTATTTAAAAGTCATATAGTTGCACCCCATCACAAAGAGGGTGCTTTTCTTTATTAAGTTTTGTTGCTTTTTAAAAACTACTATTGAACGAAGCTATGCAGTTCCATCGATCCGGAAAGTGAAGTATTTACGAAAAGAATGCTTTAAGTGAGAACATTGCTGTATAATAATTCTTAAATACTAATATTTATACACAATCATAAAGGAGAGATGCAGTCGATGAAGATGAGATGTGAGTCAGAAGAGTTAAAAGATTATTTACTCGAGTCAGAAGAAATTGACTATTCAAACCCTATTATTAAAGCAACGATAAAGGAACTTTTTAATCCATCTCAAACAGAAGCAGAAAAAGTACATATTGCATTTCAATTTGTTCGTGATGAAATATCTCATTCCTGGGATATCCAATCGCAGAGGGTGACTCGTAAAGCTTCAGAAGTAGTAAAATATAAAATGGGAATTTGCTATGCAAAATCAAATCTATTAGCAGCACTATTACGTTCTGAAGGGATACCCACAGGTTTCTGTTATCAACGTTTAATGTTATTTGATACTTCAGAAAAAGGATATTGTATTCATGCTTTGAATGCTGTCTATTTCCAATCTTATAATAAATGGGTTAGATTAGATGCTCGTGGAAATAAGAAAGGAGTTGATGCCCAATTTTCAATTGATGAAGAAAAAGTAGCTTTTCGCACTAAAACAGAGTTTGATGAAAAGGATTATCCTTTTATTTATGTGAAACCTCATCCAAAAACGATAGCGGTATTAAAGGAGCATACGAATATGTTAGAAGTGTATAAATATCATTTACCAGAAAGGTTAGAGTGATTTTAAAAAAGAATCATAAACACTTCAATTTTTTAATGATAAAATGAAAAAGTATGAATAAGCTTTATTAACTGTTATATGATTGGGGAAAGGTTTATGATAGATGACTAGGTTATTAACATCATTTGTCGTTTTCTTACTATTTGGATTATTTCTTTTTATTAATAATCACTGGATTACTGTGAGTAAGCATGAACTTTATTTTGACAGACTGCCAAACAATTTCTCTGGATTAAAAATTGTACACTTATCAGATTTACATGATGCGAACTTCGGGAAAGGCCAAAGTCGATTAATAAAAAAAATTAAGAATGAGAAACCCGATTTTATTTTTTTTACAGGCGATCTTATTGATAGTAACCGTTATGATTTAAATAAAAGTATACAAGTGATTAATGAATTAGTTGAAATGGCTCCTGTTTATTATGTAACGGGTAATCATGAAATTGCAACAAATGAAGTTGATAAGATTATAAAGTCTTTAAAGTCAAGAGGAGTGACGGTTTTACAAAATGAATCAGAAGTAATACAACGAGGACGTCAAAAAATTGTGATAGGTGGAATCGAAGATCCACTTATGCGTATATCTGAGCAGAAAGCTAAGAAAAAAATTGTAAAATCAAATATAGAACGTACATTTAAGAATGTTAATCATCAATCGATCTTTAAGCTACTATTATCACATCGACCAGAATATTTTAATATATATGCTCAACAGGACGTTGATGCTGTTTTTAGTGGACATGCTCACGGAGGACAAATTAGGATTCCTTTTGTAGGAGGTCTCCTTTCTCCTGGACAAGGTTGGTTTCCAACGTATACATCAGGTGTATATACATCTCGCTCAACAAACATGATTGTTAGCCGTGGACTTGGTAATAGCGTAATTCCGATTCGTGTATTTAATTTACCTGAAATCGTCGTGATTACATTAAAAAGTATATAATTCACAAAATGATTATTTTAACAGTATAGTTGTTTCCGAACGAAATATACTACGGGTAACGAGAAGGAAAGGTAAAAAAGGAGTGAGGAAATTTGGAGAAAGGAAGAAAACGAAAGCTAAAGAAAATTGCCGAAAAAGAGAAGAGCAAGGGGAGGAATCAACCGTTCTTAGACAACGAGAAAAACCAATTAAACGATAATAATCGACAAACAGTCTTATCTGAACAAGTTCGGTATGACAATGCCGACGACCTTTATAAATAACTTTAGTTAACTTTTTTCAGGTTTGAAATGTCCACAATACACCCCGTAAATTTCCACCTCATTAAATGGTACATTAATCGTTCGATAGTTCTTATTGTCACATATGAGAGTGTAGCTAGGGAATTGTGAAGTCCATGTAATGCGGCGAATCGTTCCAGTGTTTTCATTTATTAAACGAACAGCAACAATTTGCCCATTGTATTCAGGGTGATGATATTTTCGGAAAAACACAATATCATCATCATCAATGCTAGAACCTGACATTGAATCACCTTTCATCGTAATCGCAAAATCAGGTTGTGGACTTTTTTTAAAAGGGAAATAGACGTAATCAACGACATCGTTACTATCAAAAGAAGAGATTGATTCAAATACTGGGATTTTTTTGGGGAGATCGTGTAATAGAGTATCTTCCTTTTTTTCTTTGATTTCATCGATGTCGATTAGCCCGGCTTTATTAAGCAAATCATATATATCTAAATTATAGGCAGAAGCAATTTTCCGCAAAGAATTGATCGATGGCACAACTTTTTTGCCTGTTTTTCGGTTAATGCCTAATTCTAAATCGCGTATATAGGAATGACCGAGACCAGTTAATGAAGCCGCCTCTCGTAGTGATAATTTCTTTTCTGTTCTTATAGCTTCTAAAAAAGTACCAAGTTCGTTGCTCATAATGAATCCCCCCAACTGTATTGTATAAAATACAACACAAAGAAGCAAATTTGTATAGCAAACAACACAGAGATAAAGTATGTGTTTTAAACAACACAAAATTAATATAAAAAAAGCTGTTTTATTAACAGCTTCAATCAATTTCCCGATAAACACCGATGACTTTTCCTAATATTGTACAACTTTTTAAGTGTATTGGTTCCATCGTTATGTTTTCTGGTTGGAGTCGTATGTAATCTTTCTCTTTGAAAAATCGTTTTACAGTTGCCTCGTTTTCATCCGTCATTGCAACGACAATCTCGCCGTTGTTTGCGGTCGGTTGTTGTTTTACGAGAACATAGTCTTTGTTATATATGCCAGCATCAATCATACTGTCACCTTCAACAACGAGCATAAAAAGTGATTTATCCGGTGCGAAATTGTTCGAGAGTAAAAAATAATCTTCAATGTTTTCAATCGCTGTGATCGGTTGTCCTGCCGTTACTTTCCCTATAATCGGAACTTTAATACCTTCAGGATTCGTATCGTCCTCACTTTTATCCAAAATTTCAATTGCTCGTGGCTTCGTCGGATCTCGTTTAATAAATCCCTTTTTTTCTAAGCGAGACAAATGACCATGTACAGTTGAGCTTGATGCTAATCCAACTGCTTCTCCAATTTCTCTAACGGAAGGGGGATATCCTTTTGTTTTCACTTCATCTTTAATAAAATCTAAAATGGCTTGTTGTCGTTTTGAAATTTTGACCATAGTGCACCTCGTTTCCTAAAAATTGTTTTGTATAAGTATAACAGAATTAAACAGTTTATACAAACATAAGTTCTAGTATTTTTACTAATGGGAATTTATGTGCTCGTTATGTTAAAATGAAACAAGTTTATCGAGTAATGAAGGGGAGTTGACGGAAATTTGGAATTTGAGTTACGACGAATAAACGAATTAGCTAAAAAAGCAAAAACAAAAGGGTTAACAGCAGCCGAAAAGAAAGAACAAAAAAAACTTCGCGAACATTATTTAAAAAGGTTTCGACAAGCGTTTGAAAAGCAGTTACGTGGGGTTACAGTTATAGATGAAAAAGGAAATGACGTTACCCCTAAAAAAATAAAAACAGCTCAAAGAAATTTACGATATAAACATTAATAAATGATAGATATTAAGAGGAGTAGATAATAGATGGAAAATCAGGTTGAACAGCTTGCAATTAATACGATACGTACATTATCAATTGATGCAATTGAACGTGCGAATTCGGGTCACCCAGGGATGCCGATGGGTGCGGCTCCGATGGCATACACATTGTGGTCGAAAGCGATGAATCATAATCCCGAAAATCCACAATGGATAAACAGGGATCGGTTTGTATTGTCAGCCGGACATGGATCGATGCTATTATATAGTTTGCTTCATTTATTTGGTTATGACGTTACAATGGAAGATTTAAAAAATTTCCGGCAATGGGAAAGTAAAACGCCGGGTCACCCTGAATATCGTTATACGCCTGGTGTTGAAGCGACAACAGGTCCTTTAGGTCAAGGAATCGCAATGGCTGTTGGAATGGCCATGGCAGAACGTCATCTTGCTGCTACATATAACCGAGACAATTTTCCGATTGTCGATCATTATACGTACAGCATTTGTGGTGATGGAGACTTGATGGAAGGTGTTTCTGCTGAAGCTGCGTCTTTAGCAGGTCATCTTAAATTAGGTAGATTAATCGTTTTATACGATTCGAATGACATCTCACTTGATGGAGATTTGCATTTGGCTTTTTCTGAAAACGTAGCGCAACGATTCGAAGCATACGGTTGGCAAGTCATTCGTGTCGAGGATGGTAACGATTTAACTGAAATTGAAAAAGCACTTCACGAAGCAAGAAGCGAGATAAATAAACCGACATTAATTGAAGTAAAAACGACAATCGGTTACGGATCGCCTAATAAAAGCGGAAAATCTGATTCTCATGGAGCGCCACTTGGAAAAGAAGAAACAGCATTAACAAAACAATATTATGGCTGGGGGTATGCAGAATCGTTTTATGTACCGAAGGAAGTTAAGGAGCACTTTAAACGGTTAAAAAATGAAGGCGTTCAAAAAGAAGAACAATGGAACAAGCTGTTTAAAAAATATAAACAAACTTACCCTGAAATTGCAGAGCAGTTTGAAAAAGCGATTAACAATGAAGGAATAGAAAATATTGAACAATACTTACCCGTATTTAAAGAAGGAGAAACATTAGCGACACGTGATGCATCAAGTAAATTTATTAATGCAATTTCAGAACCTGTTCCTCAATTTATTGGTGGCTCTGCAGACTTAGCAAGTTCAAACAAAACATTAATGAAAACTGAAAGTAATTTTTCTTCTGATGATTATACGGGGCGTAACATCTGGTTTGGTGTACGTGAATTTGCGATGGGAGCCGCATTAAATGGAATGGCACTTCATGGTGGATTGAAAGTTTTTGGAGCAACATTTTTCGTTTTCTCTGACTACTTACGTCCTTCCATTCGTCTTGCAGCATTAATGCAACTGCCTATAACGTATGTTTTCACCCATGATAGCATTGCAGTCGGTGAGGATGGACCGACGCATGAGCCAATTGAACAACTTGCATCATTGCGGGCAATGCCTGGTTTATCTGTTATTCGTCCAGCAGACGGTAACGAAACCGTAGCTGCTTGGCGCCTAGCTTTAGAAAGTGTCGACGTTCCGACTGCACTTGTACTCACTCGTCAAGGATTGAAAACGATAAAAGGAACAGAAAAAACCGCATACAAAGGCGTTAAAAAAGGTGCTTACACGATATCCAAAAGCAACCAATTAGAAATTGATGGACTTATTATTGCAACGGGTTCCGAAGTAAACCTCGCAATTGAAGCTCAAAAACAACTTGAACGGGAAGGGGTTTATGTTAATGTAGTGAGTATGCCCTCATGGGATCGGTTTGAAAAACAGCCTGATGAATACAAAAATTCAGTTTTACCACCGACAGTAAAAGCTCGATTGGCTATTGAAATGGGGGCTTCATTAGGATGGAAAAAGTATGTTGGTGAAAAAGGGGAAGTGATGGCGATTGACCGTTTCGGTGCTTCAGCCCCAGGAAATACACTTATTAAAAACTATGGCTTTACAGTTGAGAATGTCGTTGCAAAAGTTAAATCAATCATAAAGAAATAATCGACAATAAATGTGATAAGTCACCTTGAAAAAGGTGGCTTTTTTCGACGAAACTAGTGTTTTCTCTTAACACAATGCGACAATCATTTTTCAGAAAATTTCATATAATGAAGTCAACATTTGTTAGGGGAGGACTTTTTATGAGACGGTATATCATTTATTTATTAGAAACAGACGTTGCAAAAAACTATATCGGCAAAGAGAAAATGTTATATCAGTTATTTTATGAAGCTGAAAATAAAATTTCTCCTTATCAGTCAATCGTGAAAAAGCAAATCAATTACATAACGAGAAAGATAGAGTTAGTTGATTTACACACTACGTTCATGACAGAACTAAAAAATGTATTAAAAAGTTACGAACGAGGAAAGTTGTATGAAGTGCAAATAGATAAGAGTGTGAGCAGGGCCGTACTTATCGTTAAACCAAACTACTTATCCATCTATTCTTACGGATCGTTAGAAGCAGAAGCAGCTTTTTTTGAAGTGTTGCGGAAGATGGAATCAAGTTTTCTTGCAATTGACTTTAAAAATGATAACTATGGATGGCTCAATCCAACGAAACAAATGGAATTAGCGTAGAAAACGTGCAAGAATAGGCTAGATTCCTTCCTTATCTTGTTGTACAATCGTGTAGGGTTATAGTAAAATTACGATAATAATTGTTCAAAAGATGCTTACTTTTATTTAACTTTTTGGACATGGATGTAAGAGAGAGATAAGGAGGGAACGTTATGTGGCTTTACATTTTAGTTGGTACTCTCTGCTTACTAGCAGGAGTAGCGTTAGGTTTTTTTATCGCTCGTAAATATATGATGAATTATTTAAAAAAGAACCCACCGATTAATGAAAATATGCTTCGTGTCATGATGATGCAAATGGGTCAGAAACCGTCGCAAAAGAAAATTAACCAAATGATGAAAGCGATGCAAAGCCAAATGAATAAGTAAGGTCAGCACTCAATTTTGAGTGCTTTATTTTCTTCAAGGATATAAAAGGAGTTTGCATATGAAAAAGATCGTTACGGCTTTGTTAATTGTAATTGTAACCATTAGTTTTGGATGTAGCCAAAATAGTGATCAAGATAACAATAACATAATTAGTGAACAGAAGCAGAACGATATTGAAAACCATAAACAGAAAAATGAACAAATGGATACAATAAGAAGTAGTCGGCTTGCTGAGTCAATTACTGTTGATTCCGATGGAAATAACATAGTCACGAATCCTGATGATCTGTTAGTCGTTTCAAACAAAGAAAGATATTTACCAGACGGTTATGAACCTCAAGATTTGGTCATTCCAAACGTCCCCTTTCCTTTCGAGGAAAAAACTGAGAAAAAGTTCATGCGAAAAGAAGCGGCAAAAGCATTGGAAGAGATGTTCGCTGATGCGAAAGCAAATAATCTTAATCTCTATGCACAATCGGGTTATCGTTCTTATGAAAGACAAAAGACTGTTTTTGCTTCTAATGTGAAACGGCTCGGTGAAGAAGATGCTAAAAGGGTTAGTGCATCTCCAGGTCAAAGTGAACATCAAACAGGCTTAGCAATGGACGTAACAAGCCCAGAAGTCAATTTTAAATTAATTGTTGAATTTGAACAGACACCGGAGGGAAAATGGGTGTTAGAACATGCTCATCACTATGGATTTATCATTCGCTATCCAAAAGGGAAGGAAGCGATAACGGGGTATGACTATGAACCTTGGCATTTACGCTATGTCGGAAAAGAGCACGCAAAATATATAAAAGAAAACGAGCTTACTTTAGAAGAGTATTTATCCGAAAGTACACCCGTTCATAATGAAAAGAGTTAGAACCAGACGATAATACGTCTGGTTCTTTTACGATAACAACTCTCGATATGGTTGGAGATCGATTTGTTTCTCATTTAACTTTTTAATGAGAAATTTATGATCGCGTTTCGGTGTCGCAATAATATAGCCACGGATGATTAAATCTAAACTTAAATGAGTTGCTTTTTCTTTTAGTGCTAATTCACCAATTTTGCCAGCAATTGTCTGTTTTGCAACATCGCGAAACAGTTCAGGAACTGGTTCGACGAGCTCATTTAAAAGCTGTTTTTTTTCGTCTGTCCAAAGGTGGAGCGTGTTTTCGATATAATACTCTTGCCAATCCAAAATTGATTTTCCATCGTCTTTCGGTAGCCTTTTCAAAAACTTGCGAAACATAAAAAATCCACCGATAAACATAATCGTAATTAAAAATACAGACCAAAATATGATGAAGGCCATAAACCAACCTGACATGAGGCATCACCTCGACATGATTTTTCCTATCCAATATTATACGGTTACTTCCATATTAGAGGCAAGTTTAGTAAACGTGATAATAATTACTTATCGATTTTAATAATACACTTATATTTTACTTATTAATGGTTTTTGATGTATGATAATAGTTGGAGATTATGCTACCTTCGACAATTTGATTATTTTCATTTATGATAGAAAATGAGGAGGGGAATTTATGTCGAACAAAGATGTGTACAATGCAAAAAAATCATTTGAATCAAATGGAAAAACGTATCACTATTACGACTTAAATGTTCTAGAAGAAGCAGGAGTAGGTAAAGTTTCTCAACTCCCTTATTCAATTAAAGTGCTTCTTGAATCAGTTCTTCGGCAATATGATGGTAAAGTCATTCAAAAAGAACATGTTGAAAACCTTGCAAAATGGGGTACTGATGAGTTAAAGGAAATCGACGTCCCATTTAAGCCTTCACGAGTCATTTTACAAGACTTTACAGGTGTGCCTGCAGTTGTTGATTTAGCATCCCTTCGTGGAGCTATGGCAGCTATGGGTGGTGATCCTGAACAAATCAATCCGGAAATCCCAGTGGATCTCGTCATTGACCACTCTGTTCAAGTTGATAAATATGCGTCTCAAGAAGCATTAGAATTTAATATGAAGAGAGAATTTGAGCGAAACCAAGAACGTTATAAATTTTTGAAGTGGGCTCAAAATGCATTTGATAATTATCGTGCGGTTCCACCAGCAACAGGAATTGTTCACCAAGTTAACTTAGAATACTTGGCTTCTGTCGTTCAGACATCTGAAGTTGATGGCGAAAATGTAGCCTATCCTGACTCACTCGTCGGTACAGACTCACATACGACAATGATTAATGGTTTAGGAGTACTTGGATGGGGTGTAGGAGGTATTGAAGCAGAGGCAGGAATGCTCGGTCAACCTTCATACTTCCCTGTTCCTGAAGTCATCGGCGTAAAATTAACTGGAACATTGCCAAGTGGAACGAATGCTACAGATTTGGCACTTAAAGTAACACAAGTGTTACGTGAGAAAAATGTTGTCGGTAAGTTCGTCGAATTTTACGGGCCAGCTTTATCTTCAATGCCTTTAGCTGACCGTGCAACAGTATCAAATATGGCACCAGAATATGGAGCAACTTGCGGATTTTTCCCTGTTGATGAAGAAACGCTTGATTATTTACGTTTGACAGGTCGTAGCGAAGAACAAATTAAATTAGTGGAAGATTATTGTAAAGCTAACGGCTTGTTCTATACGGCAGACGCTGAAGAACCTGTCTTTACAGAAACTGTAGAAATTGATCTTTCAACGTTAGAGCCTAGTCTTTCAGGTCCAAAACGTCCGCAAGACTTAATCCCGCTTTCACAAATGAAAAAATCATTTAATGAAGCACTTGTAGCACCACAAGGAAACCATGGATTCGGTCTTGATAAAGATGAGATTAACCGAGAAGTGACTGTGAAATTTACTGACGGTAGCGAAACGGTTATGAAAACAGGCGCAGTAGCGATCGCAGCAATTACAAGCTGTACGAATACGTCAAACCCATCTGTTATGATTGGCGCCGGATTGCTCGCTAAAAAAGCAATTGAAAAAGGTTTGAAAGTACCTTCATACGTTAAAACAAGCTTAGCTCCAGGTTCTAAAGTTGTTACACAGTATTTAAACGATTCTGGACTCACACCATATCTAAATGAACTTGGTTTTGACACAGTTGGATACGGTTGTACTACTTGTATCGGAAACTCTGGACCATTGCTTCCAGAAATCGAACAAGCGATTTCTGAATCTGATTTAACAGTTGCATCTGTTTTATCTGGTAACCGTAACTTTGAGGGAAGAATTCACCCGTTAATTAAAGCAAACTATTTAGCTTCGCCACCGCTCGTTGTCGCGTATGCGTTAGCAGGTTCAGTAAACTTTGATTTACAACATGATTCGTTTGGAAAAGATAAAGATGGGAACGATGTTTATCTAAAAGATATTTGGCCAACTCTTGAAGAAGTAAAAGAAGTCATGGCGCAAACTGTGACACCTGAAATCTTTAGAAAAGAGTATGCTCGTGTCTTTGATAGTAATGAAGAATGGAACAAACTTGAAACAACGTCTGAAGAGCTTTACAACTGGGACGAAGATTCAACATATATTCAAAACCCACCATTTTTCGTTAACTTATCTTCGGATCCTGAAGAAATTAAGCCACTTAGCGGGTTAAGAGTTATTGGTAAGTTCGGTGATTCAGTCACAACTGACCACATCTCACCAGCTGGTGCAATTGCTAAGGATATGCCTGCAGGGCAATATTTAATTGACAAAGGTGTTCGTCCAATTGACTTTAACTCATACGGCTCTCGTCGTGGAAATCATGAAGTGATGATGCGTGGCACGTTTGCAAACATCCGTATTCGTAACCAAGTCGCTTCTGGAACAGAAGGCGGATGGACGACATACTGGCCTACAGGAGAAGTGATGCCGATTTATGACGCGGCTATGAAATATAAAGAAGATAACACTGGGCTCGTTGTTATCGCTGGCGAAGATTACGGTATGGGGAGTTCACGTGACTGGGCTGCGAAAGGTACGAACTTGCTCGGAATCAAGACCGTTATCGCACAGAGTTTCGAACGGATTCACCGTAGCAACCTCGTACTAATGGGTGTACTGCCTTTACAATTTAAACAAGGTGATAGTGCAGAATCACTAGGCTTAACAGGCAAAGAAACATTTGAAGTTCAAATTGACGAAAATGTAAAACCTCGTCAAATTGTAAAAGTTGTTGCAACTGATGAAAACGGAAGTAAAAAAGAGTTTGAAGTCATCGCTCGTTTTGATAGTGAAGTTGAAATTGATTACTATCGTCACGGTGGTATCCTACAAATGGTATTACGTGAAAAGTTAGCATCAAAATAAGAAAGCCCCGAGAGGCTTTCTTTTTTTGTGTGCGCCAGGCATGGCGACTATCTAGGCGGTGAAAGTCCACTGTGGGGGTACACATCAACCAACCACTAGAGAAGCGCAAGATTCTTACCGTGAGGTAAGTGCTGAAGGAAGCGTGTATTAAATATTTTGGCTCGACGAATAGAAATCTGATACGAAGGCTTTATAGGCGGATAAGACTCCACAACAAGTCAAAGTCCAAAAGAAGTGCGGTAACCCTGTTTATGATAACTTAAAAGTGATCCACCATGACAATTGAAAACTGATCCACTCTTGATAGAAAATAACCCTAACGATTCTAGTTAGGGGGATATTCAGGAGTGATTACATTGACAGAAAAACAAACGATTATCCAATTACATCTAGAGGAGATGAGTAAAAGAAAGATTGCCAAAAAGATGAAAAAATCACGGAATACAGTTGCGAAATATATTCAAGAATTTGAGAACAGTAAAGAGGAGGATGTGCGTAACCTTCCGTTTACAGAAGAGATTTTAAAGCCACCCACTTACAAAAAGAGACAAGGCAAAAAACGAGTCTTAACTGAAAACTACGTGGCTATATTAAAGAAAATGAATGGAAACGTAAGCATTACATGGGAAAGCAACAAATGAAAATCGTGGATATGCATGAAAAGCTACTTAAAGATAAGCATGCGATCAGCTATACAACGGTTCGCAATTTTGTGAATGAAGAAGCCGCAAAATCAAAAGAAGTCTTTATTCGGCGACACTCAGAACCAGGATATGAAGTCGAGTTTGATTGGGGTGAAGTCAAGCTAGAGATTGACGGAAAAATAAAAAGCTATTCTCTTGCCGTCTTTACACTGGCTTATAGTAACTATCGTTTCGCAAAACTCTATCAATCGGAATCGCAAGTATGTGTTTTAGATGTGCATTCAAAATTTATTGACGACATACAGTTCGTCCCATCCGTCTTCACATACGATAACATGCGTACGGTTGTTAAAAAGTTCATTGGGACAGAACGAGAGATAACGGATAGTATGAAGCATCTATCCAACTACTACGGCTTTCATATTCGTTTATGCAATCCAAGAAAAGGCAATGAAAAAGGTCATGTAGAGCGAAGTGTTGAGTTTATTAGACGAAAAGCTTTTTCTTCACTACACACGTTCTCAAGTTTACATGAAGC